>NZ_JCACHA010001016.1:0-6116 GCF_059503625.1 Skermanella sp. | reverse complement strand
GTCGAGCAGTTGCGCCAGCAGTTGAGCGAGATGCGGCTGCGCTTCACCGAGCAGAACCCGTCGGTCGTCAACATGAAGCGGATGATCGAGCAGGCCGAAGCGGATGCGCGCCGGCAGACAGGCGGCGGCGCGACGCCGAACCCGATGCGGAAACAGCTGGAAGGGGAAATCCAGCGCCTGGACCTGGAAATCGCGTCGCTCGGACGCCGGATCGAGCTGCGCAACAACGAGCTGGGCGAGTTGCGGAAGCGCCAGGACGAAGTCCCGGCGGTCGAGCTTCAGCTTGCCCAGATGAACCGGGACTACGGCGTGCTCCGGCAGAACTACGACCAGCTGATCGAGCGGCGCGAGTCGATCCGGATGGCCGACCGGCTGGACAGCCAGACCTCCAACGTCGATTTCCGCGTCGTCGATCCGCCGCTGGTGCCGACCCGTCCCAGCGGTCCGAACCGCGCGCTGCTGTTCGGCGGCGTGCTGGGTGCGGCCTTCGCGGCGGCGCTGGGCGTGGTGTTCGTGCTGATCCAGCTGAAGGACAGCTTCTCCAACCCCAACCGGCTGCGCGAAGCCTTCGACGTGCCGGTGCTGGGCAGCGTCAGCATGGTGCCTTCGCCCAAGCGCAGGCGCTGGAAGCGGGCCGAGGTATCGGCGCTGGGCGGTTCGGTCGCCGTCCTGCTGCTGGTGTTCGGCGGATTGATGATGCTGTACCAGCCGGGCCAGCCGAAGCCGACCCTGTCGGGTCTGGCGGCCTCCGTGTTCGATCAGAGCAGGACAGGTTCTTGATCGGATCGAGTTGCCCATCGAGAAGGGCCTTTAGAGAAAAGCTCCGGAAGGGCAAGGCGGAATCATGGACCTGATCCATAGAGCGGTACAGAAGTCCAGCACGGCCCGGCGCGAGGCTCCGGCGGTGGAGCCGGTCTGGGAACAGGCGCCGGCAGCACCCCGGCTGGCGCCGCTGACCCCTCCTCCGCTGCCGTACAACGAGGTCCGGATCGATCCGGACAGGCTGCGGGAGCTGGGGCTGGCGGGAGCGAACGACCGCCGGTCCCGGCTGGCCGAGGAAATGCGGCTGCTCAAGCGCCGGCTGATCCAGAAGATGAACCCGCTGGCGAGCGAGGCCGAAGGCCGGACCAACCTGATCCTGGTCACCAGCGCCGTGCCGGGCGAGGGCAAGAGCTTCATCTCGCTCAATCTGGCGCTCAGCTTCGTCGCGGACGAGCATTTCGACGTGCTGCTGATCGACGCCGACGCGATGCGCCCGAAGATCCTGACGATGCTGGGGCTGCCGCCCGCGCGCGGGCTGGCCGACCTGCTGATGCATCCGGAAATGGACCCGTCGGAGGTCCTGCTGCACGACCCCGACCTGCGGCTGACCATCCTGCCGCCGGGCGGAGAGGTGTCGTCGGCGACCGATCTCTACGGCGGTCCGCACATGAAGGACCTGGTCAAAAGGTTGGGCCGCGCCAAGCCGAACCGGATCGTGATCCTGGACGCGCCGCCGGTGCTGGCCACGACCGAACCGATCATGCTGGCACACATCGTCGACGAAGTGCTGATGGTGGTGGAGGCCGACAAGACGGCGCATTCCGCGATCAGGTCGGCGCTGGACCTGCTGGAGCCGTGCGACAACCTCAGCCTGGTCCTGAACAAGGCGGCGGGGTCCAAGAGCACGGAGCAGTTCGGCTCCTACTATACTCCCGGCTTGCGGGGAAAGACGGCGGGATCGCCGTCATCACTCCCGGCAAGCCCCAAAGAGAAGGCATAATGAGGCGCATCAGGCCACGCCGGCGGGCCGTGCTGCCCGTCGCGGCGCTGCTGGCGTTCGCGGAAACAGTCTTTCCGGCCACTACCCCCGCCAGCGCCCAGAACATCCGGGTCGAGCGGAATGCCGGGCTCGACGTGACGCTGACCGATAACCTGAACCTGGAGCCGGACGACCGGGCCGACAGCGCGCTGATCCTGTCGCCCTTCGTCGGGTTCAACGGGCGGGGCGCCGGCGACAGGGTGGACTTTGCCTTCAACTACCGGCTGACGATGGACACGATCCTGTCGAAGGACAGCGAGGTGAACATCCGCAACGATTTCATCGGCTTCGGCAGCGCCGAACTGATCGACGACATGCTGTTCGTCGATGTCACGGGATCGGCCAGCCAGCCGCTGATCGACGCCGGCGGGCGGACCTCCACCAGCTCGTCGGTCGGGCGGTCGAGCAGGACCCAGGTGGTGGGGGGCTCGATCAGCCCCTATTTGCTGAACAACTTCGGCAACGTGGCGGAAAGCGAGCTGCGCTACCGCTACTCCTACACCTTCGTCGGGCGCGACCAGATCGGCGACACCACGACCAATTTCGGATCGGCACGGCTTTCGACCGGCCGCATCTTCACCGCCGTCAGGCTGGACGCCATCGCGGAATCGGAGATCACGGATTCCGAGAGCCGGACCGGCGATATCGACCGGACGACGTTCCGGCTGAACGGGCAGTACCCGATCATGCGCCAGTTCTCGTTGCTGGGATCGGTCGGCTACGAGACGATCGACACCAATTCGCTGAACGACGACCCGGACGGACTGCTGTGGTATGCCGGCTTCTATACCCGGCCGGGACCGAAGACCGAGCTGCGGCTGACCTATGGCGAGCGCTACGGCGAACCCGACATCAACGGCTCGCTGACCTACCGGATCACGCCGCGCCTGACCTTCCAGTCCAGCTATACCCATGTGCTGGAAACGACCCAGCGTCAGTTCAGCAGCTTCCTGCTGACCGTGGACGAAACGGGCCAATTGGTCGATCCGATCACGGGCTTGCCGGTCGATATCACCGATCCGGGCTTCGGGCTGCGGACGGAAGCCTATACCGCCAACCGGTTCCAGGCATCGCTGGTCGGAAACTACGAGCGCAACACCGTGACTTTAGCCGGTTCCCATGAGGAGCGGGAGTACGACATCCGCCCCAGCGAGCGCTATATTTCCGCCCGGCTCGGGTGGACACGGCGGCTCTCGCCCTATACCAATCTGTTCGCCGGCGTGGGCTGGCGCCGGACCGATATCGGCGGCGATGCGACGACGACGCCCGCCACCGGAACGGTGTTCGGCACCACCGCACCCGAAAGCGACACCTATAGCGGCAGGGTCGCCCTGACGCAGACGCTGGCGAAAGACGTTTTCGGCAATATCTCGTTCGGCCACACGACGCGCGTCGCGGACCAGGCGAGCGACGAATACACCGAGAACTCCCTGACCTTCGGCGTACGGATCGTGTTCTGATGTTCGAAGACTTCTATAAACTGGTCGGTCCGCCCTTCAAGCTGGGGCCGGACCACCGCTTCTTCTTTCCGAGCAAGAACCACGACAAGGCCTTGTCGTACCTGCGCTACGGCCTTCAGCAGGACGAAGGCTTCATCGTGGTCACGGGAGACATCGGCGCCGGCAAGACCACGCTGGTCAGCCAGCTCTTCTCGGAACTGGACAAGACGCGCTTCCTGGCGGCCCAGATCGTCACCAGCAACATCGACGCCGACGACGCCTTGCGGATGATCCTGTCGGCGTTCGGCGTGACGCCGCACAGCAACGACAAGGCGGCGCTGCTGCGCTCCTTCGAATCCTTCCTGATGGCCCAGCACCGGGCAGGACGGCGTGTGCTGATGGTGGTGGACGAGGCGCAGAACCTCCCCACGCGCACCATCGAGGAACTGCGCATGCTGTCCAACTTCTCGGCCGGCGGCCAGTCGCTGTTCCAGAGCTTCCTGGTCGGCCAGCCGCAGTTCAAGGAGATGCTGGCCGATCCGTCGCTGGAGCAGTTCCGCCAGCGGGTGATCGCGTCGTACCACCTGGGTCCGATGTCGGACGAGGAAACGGCCGAGTATATCCGCCACCGGCTGCGTCTGGTCGGCTGGCGGAACGATCCGGCCATCGAGCCCGAGGCTTTCGAGCTGATCTACCGCCACAGCGGCGGCATCCCGCGCCGGATCAATACGCTGTGCAGCCGGCTGCTGCTGTACGGCGCGCTGGAGGGCCTGCATGTCATCGACGCGCCCGCCGTGCAGGACGTGATCGCCGATCTTAGGACGGAGATCACGGAAACGCCGTCGAAAGTCATGGCGGAAAAGGCGAACGGGCACGCGGTCAACGGATCGGTCCCGACCGGGTCTTCCATGAACGGCCACGAGATCGCGACGCTGATGGCGAGCATCGAGCAGTTGACCAATACCGTGAATTCCCATGACCGGGCGCTCCGGCAATTGCTGGAAACGGCGCTGGAGATGCTGGCGGTCAACTCCTCCCCTGTCGTCGAAGCGAGGGATGGCGATGAACGGGCGTAACGGCGTCGTCAACGCGATGTCGGTGGATGTCGAGGACTACTATCAGGTCTCCGCCTTCGCCGGCACGGTGGACCGGGCCAAATGGGACAGCTTCCCGTCGCGGGTGGAGGACTCGACCAAGCGGACGCTGGACCTGTTCGCCGAAGCGGGCGTCCATGCGACGTTCTTCACGCTGGGCTGCGTCGCCGAGCGGCACAAGGGGCTGGTCCGGGCGATATCCGACGCCGGGCACGAGGTCGCCAGCCACGGCTGGGAGCATTACCGCGTGGGCGAGCAGACCCCGGCGGAGTTCCGCGCCGACGTGACCCGGACCAAGAAGGTGCTGGAAGACCTGTCGGGGCAGGAGGTCTAGGGCTACCGCGCCGCCAGCTTCTCGATCGACCGCAATACATGGTGGGCCTTCGACGAGCTGGCCGAGGCCGGATACCGCTACAGCTCCAGCATCCATCCGATCGTCCACGACCACTACGGCGTACCCGACGCGCCGCGTTTTCCGTTCGCACCAACGGAGGGCAATCCGCTGACCGAGATCCCGGTCGGGACGCTGGACATTAAGGGAAGACGGCTTTCCTGCGCCGGCGGCGGATTCTTCCGGCTGCTGCCCTACCGGTGGTCGTCTTTCGCGATCGGGCGGGTCAACCGGGCGGAGCATCAGCCGGTGACGTTCTATTTCCACCCGTGGGAGATCGACCCCGGCCAGCCGCGCATCAGCCCGGCCCCACTGCGCTCCCGGGTCCGGCACTACACCAACCTGGGCGTGATGGAAGCGAAGCTGAAGCGCCTGCTGCGGCAGTTCCGCTGGGACCGGGTGGATGCCGTCTACGGGCTGGACTCGCCGGCTAAGGCGGAAGCGGCGGAATGACCGCGATGGTCGATATCAGGCCGCTGGACACAGCGGCGGAAGCTGCCTGGGACGCCTTCGTCGAGGCGGCACCGGACGCGACGTTCTTCCACCGGGCCGGCTGGGCGCGGGTGATCGCGAAGGCTTACGGGCACCCGACCTATTTCCGCTACGCCAGCCGGGGCGGCCGGGTCGTCGGCGTTCTGCCGCTGGTCCACGTCAAGAGCCCGCTGTTCGGCAATGCGCTGATCTCCACCGGCTTCTGCACCTTCGGCGGCATCGCCGCTGCCGACCAGGGCGCTGCCCTGGCGCTGGCGAAGGACGCGGCCGAACTGGGCAGGAGCCTGGGCGTCGATCATGTGGAACTGCGCCATACCACGGCCCTGCCGATCGACTGGACGGTCAAGTCGGGGCTTTACGCCGCGTTCCGCCGCCCGATGGATGCCGATATCGGCGTTACATGGGGGCAGTTGCCGCAGCAGAAGCGGCAGGAACTTCGCCGGAGCATCAAGAGCGGGCTGCGCCAGCAGGTTGGCCCGGAATTGCTGGACGAGTTCTTCCGGATCTACGGCACCAGCGTCCGGAACTTAGGGACTCCGGTCTATCCACGCCGGTTCTTCGCCGCGATAGCGGAAGAGTTCCTTGATGCCGTCGAACTGGCGGTGGTCCATGGGTCGGCGGGGCCGGTCTCCGCCGTCATGGCGTTCTATTTCCGCGACCGGGTCTGCCCGTATTTCGCCGGCGGCCTGCCGGAGGCGCGGACGGAACACGCTTACGACTTCATGTACTGGTCGCTGATGGACAGGGCGACGGAGCGGGGCTCCCGGCTGTTCGACTTCGGCCGCAGCAAGCGCGGGACCGGGGCCTTCGACTACAAGCTGAGCTGGGGCTTCGAGCCGGAGACGCTGCACTACCAGTTCCATCTGGTGAAGGGCCGGGAACTGCCCAACGTCAACCCG
>NZ_JCACHA010001015.1:0-6119 GCF_059503625.1 Skermanella sp. | reverse complement strand
CTGGCCCGCGAGATTACGGCCGTCATCCAGGTCCCGCCTGGTAGCGGTTGAAGCCATTCCGGAATGCCGTCGCTTTGTCGCGGTGCCGGCAGCTGTAAGCGGACGCTTGCCATCAAGGAAGCAGGTTGTCGCACGGTCAATTTGTCGCCATGACCAGTTGTGTCATATCTGACGCTATCTGGCCACCTGCAAGGGCGTACTGCCCTGGCTGTTCCTGTCGGAGCGCGGACAGCCGCTGCACGGCAGTCGGGGAACTCCTTGATCACAGTGGTAATCCGAGCCTAGTTGGCACCGACTCACTCCCATATGGTTCATCACTTATGCGGGTTCGCCCTGGCTGACAGGGGGCACGACCTAAGGCTGATCCAGGACTACCTTGTACATCGCGATCCCAGGCACATGGTCCATTACACTTGGATCTCAGGCAGCCGGTTCGAAAGCATAGGGAGAAACTGACGGCATGGTGTCGAGGAAGACCCTCAACCAGGACAATCTTGCGGCGCTCGGCCCGGAACGCCTTGCCGCCATCCTCATTGAGGTCGCGGCCGGCAATGCCGAAATCAAGCGGCGTCTGCGCCTGGAGCTGGCCGAGCGGACCGGTGGTGGCGACGCTCTCGCCGCCGAAGTCGGTAAGCGCCTCACCGCCCTGCGGAACGCCCGCTCCTTTGTCGACTGGCAGAAGCGCCGGGAATTCCTGAAAGATCTCGATCAGCAGCGGGTGATGATCGTCGACCGGATCGCCCAGACCCGGCCGGACCTGGCACTCGACCTGATGTGGCGGTTCATGGATCTCGCCGAGCCGGTCTTCAATCGCGTTGACGACAGCAACGGCTCGGTCGGGGACTTCTTCCACACGGCCTGCGACAATCTTGCGGCCATCGCCGTGATGGCGCGGCCTGATCCGGCCAGCTTGGCGGACCGCGTCTTCACGGCACTCTCGAAGAACGACTATGGCCTGTTGGGAGCATGTCAAAGATGCTATGAGGCGACAGGAAAGGCAGGATTTGGCATATTTTGAGGCGTGATTGTCTTGCTTCACGGAGGATTGCCATGGAGAATTCGATCGCCCATTCCTCGAAAGTCTTTTCTTCGAACGCCACCCTACTGGTCGCGCTGGAATTATCGAAGGCTACCTGGGTGGTCGCCCTCAGTACTCCGTTTTCAGACCGGATCAGTCATCACTCAATTGCCGGTGGCGATGCCGGCGCCCTGCTCAAGCTGATCGAGCAGGCCCGCAGCCGGGCCGAAGCGGCGCTCGGGCAGCCGGTCCGGGTGGTCTGCTGCTACGAAGCAGGCTACGACGGCTTCTGGCTGCACCGCGTCCTGATTGCCCACGGTATCGACAACCATGTGCTCGATGCTGCCAGCCTGCTGGTCAACCGCCGGGCGCGCCGGGTCAAGACTGATCGCATCGATGTCGACGGATTGATCCGGGCGCTGGCAGCCCTGATGCGCGGCGAGCACCACGCCTGCCGCGCTGTGCACGTTCCCTCCATTGAGGACGAGGATCGCCGACGCCAGACCCCCGAACGCGAGCGTCTGATCGTAGAGCGCACTGCCCATGTCAACCGCATCAAGGGCCTTCTGATGGCACAGGGCATCCGGGACTTCCTGCCGATGCGGCCGAATGCGGCGGAGCGCCTGACTGAACTGCGTACCGGTGACGGTCGCCCCCTGCCGCCATGCCTGGTCGCCGAGATCCGGCGCGAGCTTCGGCGCCTCAAGCTGGTCGAGGAGATGATCGGCGAGGTCGAGACCGAGCGCGACAGCGTTGGGGCTGGCACCGTTACTGACCAGCGCATCGCCCTGCTGCGGCAGGTCAAGGGGATCGGCCCGGTCGCTGCGACCGTGCTGGGCCGCGAAGTGTTCCATCGCGAGTTCACCAACCGCCGGGAACTGGCCTCCTACCTTGGTCTGACGCCCAGCCCGTGGGCGAGCGGCTCGGTCCAGCTCGACCAGGGCATCAGCAAGGCGGGCAACGCCCGAGCGCGCACGGTCCTGATCGAGATCGCCTGGCTGTGGACCCGCTACCAGCCCGGCAGCCGTCTGGCTGGCTGGTTCCGGGAGCGCGTCGGTCAGACCAGGGGGCGACTGCGCCGGATCCTGGTCGTGGCGCTGGCCCGTAAGCTGGTTGTTGCGCTGTGGAGATATCTGAGCACCGGCGTGATCCCGGAGGGGGTCGAACTCCGGGCCTGAAACCATTTCCTGCCGAGAGGACATTGAACAGGCGGCCGTTGGCCGTCGACGAGCCGAGAGGGGCGCGTGACCGTTCCCACACAGGGCTGCAAGACGCCGCCGTCAAAGATGGGTCCCGCCCTTCCGGGCCTCCCCCCAAGCCTCGAGCCGACGCACGGGGAAGCTGGGTCCGGCCACTACGGTGACCGACCGGATATGAGTTGCCGCGGCGCCTTTTCTGCCGCGTTCGATGGGAGAACCGCTTTCGGCACGATCGGCAGCGATCGCAGCTTCCGACCTCGGGCAGGATAGCATCGTGCTCGCTCCGGCAAGGCCAAGCCGCCTGCGGCGGTGGCTCTGACGGGCCAGCCTTGCCTGCCGCTGCGCGCGATGCTCAACATGCGAACAGGTCGGGACGAAGGGACGGTCGTGCCAGTCGAACAAAGGGACAGGAACTTTGGCTTTCTGCTCTTGACCGGGGTCCCCTCATATGAGTGTGGGAGATCGGGGGTGGTTCGTGGCGTCGGCGGCAGATAGGCTGACCGCTGAGCAGCGGCAACCCTTGAGACGAGCATGCGTATCGAGATCCAGCTCCGGATCGTTGGTGACGACAACAGCGTGATCAGTACGGGCGAGGTTCTGCATTTCGACAAGAGCGACGACCGCGTGGAGGCGATCGGGCTGACGTTTGGTGACGCCAAGGGCGTGCTGGCCGCCATCCAGGAGCGCGTGGTCAGCGCCCAAGCGGCGAGCTTCCTGGCTCGACATCGGGGCTGTAACCGATGCGGTCGCGCCCTGCTGAGCAAGGGACCGGGTCGGATCCAGTTCCGTACCGCCTTTGGCACCATCCCGCTGAACAGTCCGCGCTTTCACCGTTGCCGCTGTCAGCCTTCGGCCAGCAAGACCTTCAGCCCGCTGAGCGAGTTGTTCACCGAGCGCACCGCGCCGGAACTGCTCTACCTGGAGACCAGATGGGCCTCGCTGGTTTCCTTCGGCCTGACTGCCCAGTTGCTGAAAGAGGTCCTGCCAATCGGCAGCACCGCCAATCCCTGCACTATTCGCCGCCACCTGCACAAAATTGCCGTTCGCCATGAAGCTGATCTTGGCAGCGAGCAGCCAGTTGGCCTTGAAAGCGGTCCGGATAATGGCCAACCGCTCCGGCAGGAAACGGTCATTGTCGGCATCGACGGCGGCTATCTCCGGAACTGGCACGACAAGAAGCGCAACTTCGAGGTCATTGTCGGCAAGTCCCTGGCTACGGGTTGTAATGACCGCTACTTTGGCCTCGTCTCCAGCCAGGATGAACGGTCCGACCGCCGACTTGCCGCGGTTCTGCACAGTCAGGATCTGCCAGGGAGCCCGGCCGTCACAATGTTGACCGACGGCGGCGACAGCGTGCGTGCGCTGGCGGGCGTGATGGCACCCGGCGCCGTGCCGATCCTGGACTGGTTTCACATTGCCATGCGCCTGACTGGGCTCGGCCAGTACACCAAAGGCCTGGCGCACCACAACCCGATCGAGGCCACCGCGCTGGAGAGCCGGCTGGAGCGGATCAAGTGGCGGCTCTGGCACGGCGACGCCGGTGAAGCGTTGACCCGAGCCGAGCAACTCGCCGTGGATGTCGCTGCCCTGGATAGCGGCTATCCCAAGCTGAAGCGGCTGGTCAAGGCGACCGCCGACCTGGCCACCTACATTGCCAACAATGCCGCAGCTCTCCCGGACTACAGCGAACGCTGGTTCAAGGGCGAGCGGATCTCGACCGCCTTCGTGGAATCAACGGTCAACCGCGTCGTCAGCCAGCGCTGTGCCAAGAAACAGCAGATGCAGTGGTCGAAGCAGGGCGCTCACCTGCTCCTGCAGACCCGAACCAAAACTCTGGACGGCACACTGCGCGACCTGTTCATCCGATGGTATCCGGCCATGGCTGTCAACGACAACCAAGTTGCGGCTCTCGCGGTTGCGGCATGAGCATCTCCCAAGCTTTGACATGCTCCCCTGGCATTCGGCTGCAGCACGAATGTTTCGGAAGGGCTGCTGTTCTCTTCATCGATCACCAATCCTGTTCTATCACCAAGGACTATCATGCTCATGGGGACCTTCACATCGGCATAGACAGGAACATGGTCTGCTTTCGTCCTCAGGTTCTATCATCGAGATGATGAACTATGCGAGGTTCGGCTAAATCTCTACGGGGATTGCATCGTCATCATGCATCTTCTCCAAAGTGGTTCAGCTATGCCCGGCGCAATCCACGAGTCGAAAACTCCTGGAACCCGACTGATCCTGGCAAGCTGGTGATCCTGCTGACGGCCTCAATATCGCTGTAGAGTAGTCGAGGGCAGGGTCGGGTCACAGAGGCCTCGAGTTTGGGACAGCGCCTGCGCCGCGGCACTCTGCACACTTTCTTATGGCACGCCGTGGCCGAGCGGCATGCGGCAGCGGCTGCCTGAGGCTGGCCCGAATTTCAGGGCCTCTATTCTGCATGTCCTGTTCCCTTGACGATGGCGTTCCCTCGGATTTGTCTCTCAAGCCGGGAGCGCCATGCCAGCAGGGATCAATGTGCTGTCGGTCGGTCAAAGACAGCGTCAACGCTCTCGGCGTCGAGCACCGCGTCAATCCAGGTATCCAGCTGGCTCGCATTCGCGGCCAGCACCTGAGCACGGTAGGTCTCGGGCACACCGTGAAAGCGCCGCTCGAGCAGCCGGAGCAGCGTCTCTGCTTTTCCCTCAGATTTACCTTCAGCACGTCCTTCGACACGGCCCTGTTCGCGTTCCTGTGCCATGACCGACATCACCGCCTCCCTCTGCTCATCCGGCGCCCGGGCCAGCGCCCCCTCGATCACCCGCCGGTCGACCGCGTCGTACGCCCAGTTGATGTATATAAACGCACTGACCAGAATTCCGCTACCCAGCAGATCGTCGACCGCCGCCAGCACCGCCGCCCCCTGCCCGTCCGGCCGGTGGCTGTACTTCAGCACCCGCAGCCCGCCCCGCGCGACACGCTGGCTGGACAGCCGCTCGTCCGGCACCTGACCCAGATCGAGCAAAGAGTAGGTGAAGTCGGGCAGGTAGCTCCGCAGGGCCGGATCTGCCACCACCGTCTCGCCGAACGACAGCGGCACATTCCACTCGCGCACGCCATGGTAGATCACCAGCGGCACGATCGGCGGCCGCTCGCTGCCGACCGCCCCACCCTGCTCCAGCCGCTGCCGGTCCAGGCGGCGCCAGATCTCGGCCAAGTAGCCCAGCAGCTGGACCCCGACCTCCGGGTCCGGAGCACTCTTGTGCTCCAGCAGGACATAGATGTAGACCTCGCCACCCCCGAGGGCACGAGCCTTGTAGAGCCGGTCCGCCTGGCTGTGGCGCAGATGCGCGGCCACGAAGTGGCCGTCGAGCAACTCCGGCGCACCGGGCGCCAGCAGGGCCGCCACCTCGGCCGGCAGATGCTCGCGCAGCAGCGTCGCGGCCACACCGGGCTCGTCCATCAGCGCCCGGAAGAAGGCGTCATGCGTCACCGGTAAATTCTGCACGAACGGACGCGCTCCTGGTTGCCGAAGTCCCGATCATGCCGCGCCGAACCCGGCCGCGCCAGCCGGATTTGGCATTCGACCGTACGAAACGTAAACAGCCGCAAGCGGCATCACCCTGCCCCACCTAACCTACTGACACAGGGGGTCTGAGCTCGGGTCGAGCGTTGCTCTCTTCCAATCGCTTCGAATCGGCAGATGCCGATGGCATTCTAGCGAAGATCATCTCGCCTGAAATTTCCAGAGATACGATCCATGGCCCCTTCGGGCGTCAGCGCAACAGTCGTGGCTTTCGGATCCTTGTGTCTGTTCCGGTGATGGGGCCGCTGGTCAGAGTCTGTTCGCAGACAGGTCGTGCCAGCCGATGCTGATCGAGATGCTACTTTGAGGAGAATAAGGGCTGACGCGCGGAAGGGCA
>NZ_JCACHA010001014.1:0-6125 GCF_059503625.1 Skermanella sp. | reverse complement strand
GAGGGGGTGGATCGAGATGCGGAATTCAGTGCCTGGGCGGCGCATCGGCTTTCTCGATGCGGACCGCGCAGGCCTTGAACTCGGGGATGCGTGAGACGGGGTCGAGAGCGGCATGGGTCAGCAGGTTGGCACAGCCCCTGCCGCCCCAGTGGAAGGGGACGAACAGCGTGTCCATCCGGATCGTGCGGGTCAGCCGCGCCGCGACCACGGCGTCGCCGCGCCGGGTGATCAGCCGGACCCTGTCGTCCGCCCGGATGCCGAAGTTGCGGGCCATTTCCGGGTGGATCTCGACATAGGATTCAGGCTCAGCCTCGCTCAGCGCCGCGACGCGGCGGGTCTGGGCGCCGGACTGGTACTGCGATAGCACGCGGCCCGTCGTCAGCCAGAGCGGGTAATACTGGTCGGGTTCCTCGGCAGCCGGGCGATGGTGAACCGCGTGGAAGCGGGCCTTGCCGTCGGGGGTCGCGAAAGCATCCAGGAACAGGCGCGGCGTCCCCGCATGTCCGTCGTCTGGACAGGGCCAGAAGACGCCGTCGTCGGCGGCGATGCGCTCATAGCTGATGCCGGCATAATCGGCGACGCCGCCGGCACTGGCCCGCCGCAGTTCATCGAACACCGTGCGCGGATCGTCGGAAAAGTACTGGCCGCGCCCGAGCCGCTCCGCCAAGTCCTTCAGGAAGCTCATATCGGTCCGCACCTCGCCGGGAGGCATCGCAGCCCGCCGCCTGAGCTGGACCCGGCCTTCGAGGTTGGTCATGGTGCCCTCCTCCTCCGCCCATTGGGTCGTGGGAAGGACGATGTCCGCCATCTCGGCCGTTTCCGACAGGAAGATGTCGCTGACGACCAGCAGGTCGAGCGACTTCAGCCCGCGCTGAACCTTGTTCACGTCGGGGGCCGAAACCGCGATGTTGGAGGCGAGCACCAGCAGCACGCGGATGCCGGTGTCGTCGTCGCGCCCGAGCGCCGCCAGCAGCTCGCAGGCCGACAGCCCCGGTCCCGGCAGGGAGCTTTCCTCGACGCCCCAGATGCCGGCGATGTGGGCGCGATGCTCCGGGTTGTCGAGCTTGCGGTAGCCGGGAAGCTGGTCGGCCTTCTGGCCGTGCTCCCGCCCACCCTGCCCGTTGCCCTGCCCCGTCAGGGTGGCGAAACCGCAGAACGGCTTGCCGGCCTTGCCGAGCGCCAGCGCCAGATTGATGAAGCCCAGCACGTTATCGACGCCGCTGCTCTGCTGTTCCGGGCCGCGCGCCGTCAGGATCATCGCGGTCCGGGCGGTGCCGATCATGCGCGCGGCATCCTCGATCGCCTTTGCCGGAACGCCGGTGATCCGCTCGACCCGGTCGGGCCAATATGACGCGACGGCGCGGCGGACGGCGTCGAACCCCGTCGTCCGCGCCTCGATGAAGTTCAGGTCAAGCAGACCCTTCTGGATCGCGACGTTGAGCAGGCCGTTGGCAAGCGCGCCGTCGGTCCCCGGCGTGATCGGCAGATGCAGCGTCGCCATCGCGGCGGTCGGGGTGACCCTGGGATCGACGACGATCAGCCGGCCGCCCCGGCGCTGGTGTTCCTCGAAATACTGCATCATCACCGGCAGCGATTCGGCGGGATTGCCGCCGACCAGCAGGATGACGTCGGTCTCCGGGATGTCCTCCAGCGGAAACGGCATTCCCCGGTCGAGGCCGAAGGCCTTGATGCCGGCCGCCGCGGCGGACGCCATGCAGAAGCGGCCGTTGTAGTCGATGTTCGGCGTCCGCAGGGCCACGCGGGCGAACTTGCCCAGCATGTAGCTCTTCTCGTTGGTCAGTCCGCCGCCGCCGAAGATCCCGACCGCTCCAGGACCGAAAGCGTCCTGGGTGACCTTGATCGTGGCAGCGATGCGGTCCAGCGCCTCGTCCCACGACGCGGGCCGCAAGGGTCCGTCCTTGCGGTCGCGCATCAGCGGCGTCGTCAGGCGGTCGGGAGAGGTCAGCAGCCCGGCAGCGGTCCAGCCCTTGCGGCACAGCCCGCCCTTGTTGGTCGGATAATCGCGGGACGTGACGGTCAGCCCGCCGGCGCCGTCGTCCTCTGGCACCAGCGTCATGCCGCACTGGAAGGCGCAGTACGGGCAGTGGGTGTCGGTCGTCAATAAACCGGCTCCGGCAACGGCATGGATCGCGGTGTCCCCCGCCATCCCGTCAGACCTTCGCCGCCGTCATGTGCGCGGCCCCCCAGGTCGTGCGCCAGCGTCGCTTGACGCCGGTCAGGCCGACCAAGGCCAGCAGCGCCAGGATGGCGAAGATCAGGAAGCCCGCCTGATAGTTGCCGAACCACTGCTTCGACAGGCCCAGGCTGGATGCCAGATAGAAGCCGCCGATGCCGCCCGACATCCCGACCAGACCGGTCATGACGCCGATCTCCCGCCGGAAACGCTGGGGCACAAGCTGGAACACGGCACCATTGCCCATGCCCAGCGCCTGCATGGCGCAGGCGAACACGATCAGCGCCATCCACGCCTGCGTCAGCCCGAAGCTGACGATGATCAGGAAAAAAGCCGCCATGGCGTACATGAAGCTGAGCGACTTGATGCCGCCGATCCGGTCGGCCAGATAGCCGCCGACCGGGCGCATCGCCGAGCCCATGAAGACGCAGGCCGCCGTGAAGTAGCCGGCCTGCACGGGACCCATGCCATAGACGTCGTTGAAGTAGATCGTCAGCGAGGACGCCAGACCGACGAAGCCGCCGAAGGTCACGCTGTAGAAGAACATGAACCACCAGGCGTCCACCTCCCGCAGCACGGCCAGATATTCCTTGAGCGACTTGGGCGGCGGCGCATCCGGGCTGTCCTTCGCCATGACGATGAACAGGACGAAGGCGATGCCGAGCGGGATCAGCGCCAGCCCGAAGACGCTGTTCCAGCCGTACCATGCGGCAAGAGACGGGGCGAACAGCGCCGCGAACACCGTGCCGGAGTTGCCGACCCCCGCGATCCCCAGCGCCGTTCCCTGGTGCTCCGGCGGATACCAGCGCGACGCCAGCGGCAAGGCCACGGCGAAGGACGCACCCGCGACGCCCAGGAAGACGCCCAGCAGCATGACCTGCCAGAAGGCCGACAACCCGACCAGCCACGCCAAACCAAGCGCCGCCATGACGACGACCTGACCGATGATGCCGGTCAGCTTGGGGCCGAGGCGATCGACCATCAGCCCCAGCACGACGCGCAGGAAGGCGCCGGCGAGGACGGGGGTCGCGACCATCAGGCCCTTTTCGGCCGGACTTATCTGAAGCGTCTGCGCGATCTGGACGCCAAGCGGTCCGAGCAGCACCCAGACCATGAAACTGACGTCGAAATAAAGGAATGCGGCGAACAAAGTGGGCGGATGACCCGCTTTCCAGAAACTCGCTTGCATGGAACTCCTTTCACCGAGGTTTCCCGCAGTCCCTGTATGCCGCTCGCCAATACCGTAAAATTTATTACGTTTATTGACCTGTCCCGTGAGCGGTACTTGGCCTGCTACTTGGCAATAGGCGTGCCAGCGATGAGTTCGAGCGCCTTGTCTATACCCGAAGGGCGGTTTTTAAGTACTTGGATGCGCAAAAACAGCCCCAATTCCCAAACCAGAAAGTGGTGTGCACACGCTCGATGCCGCACTGCACCTAGCGGATGGCAAATGGACCGAACCAATTGCAGATACGAAAAAGGCCGCACCTGCCATGTTCGATGGCGGGTGCGGCCAGCAGGAGCGCCGTCATTGCGGTGGCAGGCAGCCGCAGGGCTGCCCGCAATATGGTCACTTCGTCAAAGACAGAGCAGTCTGTTCAATCCTTGGGCGTATCGGGCTGGACGGCATTCGGATCGTCGCGGTCGGCATCTTCGCTCTCCGGCGCTATCCCGGCGACCGCATCGTGGTCGAGCCGCTTGGCCTCCTCGATCAACTCGCGCCCCTCGCCGGTTCCCGCACCGTTCTTGGCCTTCTTCAGGCCTTCCTCGGCCATCTCGCGCGCCTGATCCTGATTGTCTTCGGCCATGTGCCGTCTCCCTCGCTGAAAGTCTCATGGGCAACAACGGAGTTGCGGATCGGGTCGTTGCGACCACTTGGTTGGGGAACGCCCTTGCGGGCATAAGATGCTGCGGCGCAATCTTTGCTGCGATACAGTCCGCACCTGGAACTTCGGAAAGAAGAGCGAGCCGTCATGCAGGAACATCCATTCGCCCAGTATCTCAGGGCGCTGGGCAAGGGACCGAAACTGTTCCGGGACCTTGAGGAGGACGAAGCGGAAGCCGCCATGGCGATGGTGCTGCGCGGCGACGTCGATCCGATCCAGCTCGGCTCCTTCCTGCTGCTGCTCCGGCGCAAGGGCGAAACCGGAGCCGAACTCGCGGGCTTCGTCCGCGCCGCCCAGTCGGTGCTAGCCAAGCCCGACGATACGGTCGTGCCCGATCTCGACTGGCCCTCCTATGCCGACCGGCACCGGCAGCAGCCGTGGTTCGTGCTGTCGGCCCTGCTGCTGGCCGCAAACGGCGTCAAGGTGCTGATGCACGGCATCGACGGCGGCAGCGAAGGCTACGCGCCGACGCCGGCCGCACTCCATAAGCTGGGCATCCGCCCCTGCACATCTCTGACCGAGGCGGCCAGCAACCTGCGCGCCGGCAACTTCGCCTATATCAGGCTTCAGGACTTCTGCCCCGAACTCGAGCGGCTGTTCCAGCTCCGCCCGCTGCTGGGCGTGCGCACGGCGGTCAACACCTTCGCCCGCGACATCAACCCGCTCAACGCCCCGGCGCAGATCCAGAGCGTGTTCCACCCGCCCTACCGCCCGCTCCACCAGGAAATCGCGATCCGGCTGGGCCAGCCGCGGGCCGCGATCTTCAAGGGCATCGGCGGCGAAGCCCAGCGCTCCCCCATGAAGGAATGCACGGTGGCGCTGGTGACGGACGGCGAGACCGCCGAGGAGCAGTGGCCGCCGCGCTTCGCCGAGCGGCTGGAGGCGACCTATCAGTGGCGGGCAGAAGACCTGGACCCGCGTTTCCCCGCCCTGCTCTGGGCCGGAGAGCTGGACAACCCGGTGGCGGAGAACGCCGTGATCGCGACGGCTGCCGTCGCGCTGAAGATGCTGGGCCGGGCGTCCACGATAGCGGATGCGGAAGCCATGGCCGAACAGCTCTGGCAAGCGCGTCCGCGCCTGCATGGCTGATCGGACAGCAACCTCGCCCCCGACGCGCATCCAGATCCAGTACGGCCTTGCCAGCGAGCAGGGCCGCCGCCCCCGCAACGAGGACTATGCCGGCATCTGGCTCGGCACGCCGGGCCAGCAGGCGACCCAGGGCATCGTGGCGGCCGTGGCCGACGGCGTCGGCGGTTCCAAGGGCGGCAGGGTCGCGGCGGAACTGGCGGTCCGCAGCTTCATCGACGCCTACTACGCCCAGCCCGAGACGGTCGGCGTCCAGCATGCCGCCGCTAGCGCCATCGACGCCTTCAACGGCTGGCTCCACAAGATGGGCCGCACCGACGCGCTGCTGGAAAACGCCGCCTGCACTTTCACGTCGCTGATCCTGCTCGGCCGCAAGGCCCATGTCTTCCACGTCGGCGACAGCCGCGCCTACCGGCTGAGCGAAAGCCAGCTGAGCCTGCTGACCGAAGACCACACCCTCAAGCAGCCCGACCTCAACCACGTGCTGTTCCGCGCGGTCGGGATCGAACCGTTCGTCCGGCTCGATCACGTGGCCGAGCCTTTGCGGCCCCACGACCGGTTCCTGCTGTGCTCCGACGGTGTCCATGGCACGCTGGGCAAGCGCCGCCTCCGCGACCTGCTGCTGCGCCGGTCCGCGCCGGAGGAAACCGCGAGGGAGATCGTCGCCGCCGCCCTCGACGCCGGCAGCGCCGACAATGCTACCGCCGTCGTGATCGACGTGATCGCCCTGCCCGCCGTCGAGCATACCGATCTGGCCCCTGCGATCCATGCCCTGCCGATCCGCGACCCGGCGCCCAAGGCCGGCGAGACCGTCGATAACTTCCGGCTCGACGGCGTGCTGTCGGACGGGCGTTACAGCAGGCTGTTCAAGGCGGCCGATACGGCAGACGGCGACAGGCTGGTCGTCGTCAAGTTCCCCCAGCCCGCCGTCGCCACGGAGAAGACCTACCATCTGGCCT
>NZ_JCACHA010001013.1:0-6130 GCF_059503625.1 Skermanella sp. | reverse complement strand
ACATGGTTCCCAGCAAGCCGACCGTGATCAGGGTCAGCATGAACAGGGTGGCCTCGCTGTGACTGTGCAGTACCCGGTCATAGACCTGCATCATGTAGAGCGAGGGAACCACCATCAGGAGGTTGATCACGGAGCTGAACAGCGCGGTCATCACGAAGGTGCCGCGGCAGGTCGCCAGTACCGCTCCCAGTTCGGATCTTTTGGTCATTTACCGGGGCTTTGACAGTTGCTCGAAAGATCCCTGCAGGGCGCGGTGTCAGGAGCGGGAGCCACTCGCGCGGGAGACCATTGCCGGTGACTCTGCCGCCGTGATGATTAACGCGAGATTAAGGCCGGGGCCTCGGTCTCGTTCGAAGTTGACTGAACCAGGAAGATGACATCCTGACCATACCTGTCGGTCAGGTGTTAACATCGACGACACAAGATGCTATGACTTCCATGATGTTGAAAGGGTTAGTCAAAGTTCGTGCGTTTATGCCATTGCCGTAATCGTCACAGGGGCTTAACAGGTTTATTTAAAATATTTAATTATGGGAGGGAGCATCAGTGGCAGCAGCACTGAGTTTCGCATTGGTAAAATTGAATTTGATTGGATTTTTGCCATGCTGACTTGGCTCGATTACTATATCGAACAGATACTCAACAACTGGAAGCACCTGGTTGGTCCTGAAGGGCCGATCAGGGAAGCGAACGGGTCGGAGGTCGCCACCGAGATCGAAGCGTTCGCCAGGATGAAAAGGGCGAACGACTATGTGGATCAGCTCGATATCGTCCGGCATCTGGCCTATCGGCTGACGATCCAGTCCAACGATTTCTCGTTCAGGATGCGAGCCGCGGGTCTGGGCTCCAAGGGGCGATTCAGGAACGGCGAGCGCATGTGGCCATGGTTCATGGAGGCTGCCTGCTTTGCGGAACTGCTGCCGTTCCTGGGACGCGGCGCCGGCGCGCCAGGCTGGCCGCATGAGTTCGCCGGACGGGGCGATATCGATGTCGAGACGATCACCGCGGTGCAGCCCGACGCCGCCCTGGTCCAGCTGCTGGCCGACGCCCGACCTCCTGCGGATCCGGAAGGCTATTTGGAGCGGGCACTGAGCGCGGGCGGCACCTGGTACATCGATCTGCCTCACAGATCCGTGCTTCTGGGGGACGGAGAGGTGCGGGCGATCTTCCTGATGCCCGGTCTGCAGACCGGGCACCGGGTCACGGCCGTGATCACGCCTCCCGGACAGGACAAGGTCAGGGGCCGCGTGATATGGCACCTCGGCGCCCCGGAAGACTGCTATGGCCACCTGATCAACGGCGTGGATATGAAAACCATAGCCGGACAGGTGAACGACCTCGTCCGGCTGCTCGTTCTCTACCGTGCCACTGCCGAGAGTGCCGCGCGCTCCGAGCTGAAGCACATGGATGCCCGGCAGCTGAACCAAAGTCCGCGCCGAATATCCCAGAACCGCAAGAAGACCTCCCTGTTCCGCGTCGAATGGCTGGCAGCGCCCGCCGATCGGTTCGGGCGTCAACCGCTGTCGAACGGACATACCGGCGGCTGGACGCTCGGATGGCGGTCGGAGGTTTCCGGGCACTTCAAGCTTCAGCCGCACGGTGTCAGCCGGTCACTCAGGAAGCTGATCTGGATCGATGCCTACGAGCGCGGCCCGAAGGATGCCGCCCACAAGGTCAGGCTTGAACGCCTGACAAAACCAGCCTGATCCGGCGAGAATTCCGTCAGAGCATCCGTACTCCTCCTCGCCTGAGCGCCCTGTCAGTCATCATCCATGTCAGCGGGCAGGATGGCGCCTTCCAGCTTCGCTCCGTCCAGAACTGCTCCGGTCAGATTGGCGTCGATCAGAATCGCATTGGTCAGGTCGGCGCCGCTGAGGTCGGCATGGGCGAGATTGGCATCACGGAGGTTGGTGCCGATCAGGCTGGCGCCGACAAGCCTGGCCCCGCTCAGATTGACAGGCCACCTGCGCCCGGTAGCCAGCCCGCCCCCGCTTTTGATGTCGACCGATCCCAGCTTCGCACCATCGAGCCGTGCACCGCTGAGGTCACTGCCGCGCAGATTGGAGCCATCCAGCGTTGCCGCGGTGAAGTCCACATCGCGCAGAACAGCGTCGGAAAGGTCCGACATGACGATCAGAACCTCTTTCAGCGTTGCGCCGGATAGATTGATCCCCCGCAGATTGGCGCCGCTGAGATTGACCTGGGTCAAGTCGATATAGGACAGATCGTGACCGGCCAGTTCCGCGCGCTCTCCCCTGGCGCCGTTGCTTTTTACCCAGGTGAAATGCCCTTCCAGACGATTCTGGATCGTCGGCGGAAACTGATCGGCGTTTCTGCGGATGTTCGCCCCTGTACAGTCGACGCCGGTCAGATCAACCCCGTCGAGATTCGTCCCCATCAGATCCGCATTTCTCAGGCTGGCGCCCATCAGGGTCGCCCCGGTCAGATTAGCGTCCTTCAGGGATGCGCCTGACAGGTTGGCGCCGCTCAGGTTCGCGCCCTTGAAATCGACCGAACCCAGGTTGGCGTCGCGCAGACTGGCATTGCTGAGGTTGACACCGGCCATCAGGGCGCCCTGGCAGTCGGCTCCATTCAGTCTCGCCTCCGACATGTCGGCGCCGGAAAGATTGGCTCGCGCCAGCAGGCCGTCGTCGAAATCGGCACCGCGCAGATCCGAACGCTGGACACTTACCGAATTGCTCCCCTTGTGGTCGAGCAGAGCACCGCCCCTCAGGTCCGCTTCCCGGAGGTTGGCGTTTCGGAGCCGTGCCCCTCGAAGATGTGCCCCCCGCAGGTCGGCGCGCTCGAGATTGCAGCCTGTCAGGTCAGCCGCTTTCAGATCGGCGGCGAACAGGTCGGCCTCGGAAAGATCACTCTGCTTCAGATCGCAGTTGGTCAGGATCGCACCTGCCAGCTTGATCTTCCGCAGGTTGGTCCTGGCGAGGTACATTCCCCTCAGATCGGCCATGGCCAGACAGGCCCGCGCGCCGCCGGTGCGCCTGGCGAGCCAACGGTCGTGCTTGTCGATGATGGCCAACAACTCGTGCGGGGTCATCAAGCCTCCTGCGCCTCAAGATTCATCCAGCCTCCAAGTGCAACAAAAAGTTTAAGATTTCGGTGTAATTTCTTGAAGTTCGATACCGGACCCAGCCCGATCCGTTCGGGCCGACAGCTGTCCAGGCGGGATTGATGGCTCGAGCGGGGCGAGCAAAGATGATCAAGGGACGGGTATTCCACTATGAAATCCTGGTTTTCCAGGAAGGGCGCTGGACCATCAGCAGCGTGGTCAAAGACGGCCAGTCGGAAAGCGGTGAACAGGAGGCCATCGACGTGGCGCGCCTTCGGCTGGCGAGCGGCGAGTGCGACGAGGTCAAGATCGTCCGTGTCCGCAGCATGATCACCGGCTACTCCACCAAGGCGGACATCTTCCACGAGGTAAAAGCGTCGGTAAAAGAAAAGCCTATCATCGTCAAAGGTAAAGTCGAGCGCGTTGGTCCCTGCACCGCATTAAGCGATCTTTATGGCCTGGAAAGCCGGATGATACTGGGCCTGCTGTTCAGGATGTTCTTGGACAAGTACCAGATCACGACGACGGAGCTCCTGCACAATTGGACTTATCTGAGGAAGCTTCAGGACACCGGCAGTCTCATCAACACCGCCACTCACCAGGTCGCGGCGGCACAGGCCAAGGAGCTTGGCGTTCCCGCCAGGGACCGGATGCGGGCATTGGAAAAACTGATCAGTGAAGGGATGTCCCAGGCGCGCGACCTTGCCGCGGAAAAACGCCGGCTGCCACGCTTTGACCCGCAGAACCTCGAGCATTTCAGCCGGCGGGTGAGGGCGAAAGAGGGTGCCGAGCGCCATGATTATGTCTTTACCGCTCTTCTGTGCGATCACCTGCTCAGCTACCCGTCGGTCGGTGGGAAACTGGAAGCGGTTATCGGTCTCATGAGCGGCTCCGGGGCTGTCGCAGCGGCTGATGACCTGGACCGACAGCTCTGTGGGTTGATGGAGGGCATTGCGGCCGACGCCCTGGGAAACTCTGACACAGTCAAGGAGCTGCTTGGCCCCCAGCGCCATCTCGCGGCCTCCCTGTGCCGGCTGGCCGACTTCCTGCACGGCCGCCTGGACCTTGGCGCGACTGGCACGAATCCATTGCTGGCGCAGCTTGGGTCGCTGATGCGTGACGGGCGGGCGCCCTCCTGCCGCGCCATACTGCTCGAGCGGCTGATGACGGAGCTGAGACGCAATCACCCACTGGACCGTAAGGAGCCCGAGGCTGAGGGCCGGTTGCTGGAGGAGGTGATTCATCATCTGCGCCTGGACGGCACGGACGAGCTGCTCGGAGGATCGGTCGCTGAGAAGGCTGTGTCCGTTCGGCTTCTGCGCCATCGCCAGGGCGTGCTGCGCAAGGGCGGCATGCTCGAAGCGGCGGACGCGCTGGCACGCAACTGGAACCCTGACATCAGGCTGCTTGGCAAGCGGCGACAGATCGATACAGGAAATACACAGATCGCTATGGGTAATTTCTATCAACCGACGTCAGGATAGGGTCCATCCGCATTCCCGGTGCAGCGATATCGGGCTGAAGCACCACCAATTCAGGCGGGTTCGAGGCTTGTCTTGAATGTCGATCAAGGAACTGACAAGGCATCACTTTGAGATCCGGCATTAAGCTTGGCTCTTTCTGGGTTTCGAGGCGGTGGCAGTTTGAGCGTGATGAGGTGCGCCGAGACGTCATTCGCCGGGCACAAGGGCAATCCAGCCGCGGTCGCGAAAAAAACCGGGCTGGACGGGGCCGTCGTCTGAGATGCAGAAGCTGCCGCTTTATCTCGGCTTCTTTCAATTCGTCCACAATACCCGCCGGCGGGGCAAAGTGCTGCTCGGCGCCCTCATTGCCACCCTCGTCGAATGATCAAACCGCCACCACCCCGCAACCCAGGAAGAGTCTCTTGAGTGAGGTTCGTCAGAACTTAAGAAGTTCGCGTTTAATATAAGTGACGATCAGCCTATGCGTATCGTAAATCATAGGCGGCATGTCTAACCCTTGCCAAAGGCTTTTCAATGCGCGTCAATGAGCCTGTCACAGGTCAGGAGGTTCTGCTTCCGGATGGCGAACTGCTGGTGTCCCGAACCGATGCCGGGGGTCGCATAGAGTTCGCCAACAAGGCATTTGTCGATATCAGTGGCTTCTCGGAACAGGAGCTGTTCGGCGCTCCGCACAACATCGTCCGCCATCCCGATATGCCAAAGGAAGCATTTCAGGATCTCTGGGCCACCATCAAGAGCGGCCAGTCCTGGGAAGGCTTGGTCAAGAACCGCACCAAAACTGGTAATTTCTACTGGGTCCGGGCGAATGTTACGCCCATCATGGAAAATGGTAAGCTCGCAGGTTTTATTTCCATCCGCTCCAAACCAAGCCACGAGGATGTCGCGACGGCCGAGGCACTTTACGCGTCCATGCGCCGGGGACAGGCGCGCGGCGTTGCCATCCAGGGCGGACAGATCGTTGAAACCGGCCTCTCACATCGCCTCGTCAGATCGTCCCGCAGCATCAAGGGACGGCTGATCGGCGCCTTTGTCATCATGATCATCATGATGGTGACCGTGGGCGCGCTGGGACTTTCGGGCATGAATGCGTCCAACACCAAAATACAGACAGTCAGGTCCGAGACCGTTCTGCCGCTGCGCAACCTCAAAGTCATTTCCGATGCCTATGCCGTGTCGATCGTCGACGCTTCACACAAGGTTCGCAACGGCAACATGAACTGGGACGAGGGAGCGGCATCGGTCGAAAAGGTGCGTTCCGTCATCCAGGCAGGCTGGACCGAGTTCCGGCACATTCAGCTGTCCGATGAGGAGAAAGCCGCCTTTAGCAGAATAGAAGCCCTTCTCACCTCAGCCGATACAGTCGTGGCTCGTTTGCAGGATGTTCTAGCCCGCACCGATGCAGTCGCTCTGGACGACTTGGTGCGGCATGAACTGTACCAAGCCATCGATCCGCTTACGGATCAGATTTCTCATTTGACGGACATGCAGCTGATCGAGGTCGAGAAAACGATCTCGGCCGCGCAGAGCGAGTTCAAGTGGCTGACCGGACAGATCATGGCTATTCTCCTGGCCTGCTCAC
>NZ_JCACHA010001012.1:0-6131 GCF_059503625.1 Skermanella sp. | reverse complement strand
TCGCCATCAGGAGCGCAAACGGACGAACCGCGCGACCTGCCGCCGCCCGACAGCCGCTGGCGCCCTCCCCACAGCAGCCGGTAAAACCGACACCATGTTCCTGATCCGACACGGCCAGTCCGAATTCAACGTCGCCTTCGCCCAGACCCGGACCGATCCCGGTATCGTCGATCCCGGATTGACCGGCCTGGGCCGCACCCAGGCCCTTGCCGCCGCATCCCTGCTTGCCGGGCGCGGACTGGTCCGGCTGATCGCCAGCCCCTACTCGCGGGCGCTCCAGACCGCTTCGATCATCGCCGAGGTCCTGGAACTGCCGATCGAAGTCCAGCCGGTATTGGGCGAACACGCGTTCTTTACCTGCGACATTGGGTCGCCCCGGTCCGAATTGCAGAAGCGCTGGCCGCATCTGGCGCTCGACCACGTCCCGGAGATCTGGTGGCCCGACACCGAGATCGACGAGGATGGCGTGACGTTGCGCGCGGCCGAGTTCCGCGCCATCGCCAGGGGTTTCGAAGACCACACCCGCGTAGCATCCGTCACCCACTGGGGCTTCATCCGGGCGATGACCGGGCACGAGGTCGACAACTGCGCGGTGGTCGAGTTCGATCCGGAAAGCGGCTCCTCGGTCTGCCTGACGGCAGCCCAGCCGGCCTGACGCTAAATTGGCTCACCCGACGGCGGGCATGCCGTTGTGGTGCGCCGCTCTTCCGTGCTAGCCACAACGCCAATCCGCGCGCAACCCCCTGATGAAACCCGCGCGCGCATGAGGAGATCACCATGTCCGACCAGAACGGCGCCGGCCAGACCCGCCCCACCGCCCTGCCGATCGTCATCAACGCCCAGTACGTCAAGGACTTCTCGTTCGAGAACCCCAACGCGCCGCAGACCCTGCTGCCCGGCCAGCCTGCCCCGCAGGTTTCGGTCGGCGTCGACGTCCGCAGCCAGCAGGTCGGCGAGACACTGTACGAAGTGGTGCTGGAAATGCGCTGCGAGGCCAAGATCGCCGAGAACACCGCCTTCCTGGTGGAACTGTCCTATGCCGGCCTGTTCACCGTCACCGGCCTTGCCGAAGAGCACATCAAGCCGGTCCTGCTGATCGAGGCCCCGCGCCTGCTGTTCCCCTTCGCCCGCGCCATCGTGGCCGATGCGACCCGCGACGGCGGCTACCCGCCGCTGATGATCAACCCGATCGACTTCACCGACCTGTACCGCCGTCAGGCCGCCGGGCAGCAGCCGACCAGTGCTACGGCATAAGTCAAAAGGCGGTTCGACATAAAAAAACTCCCTCCCCTGGGATCGCCGGGGGAGGGAGTTTTTTTGGTGCCCGAATTTATCGGTCCACCGTTTACCGCTTCGTAGCTTACTGATTCATCGAGTCGAAGAACTCGGAATTGCTCTTCGTGTGCTTCAGCTTGTCGAGCAGGAAGTCCACCGAGTCGGTGACGCCCATCGGCATCAGGATGCGGCGCAGGACCCACATCTTGGAAATCGTGGCCTTGTCGACCAGCAGCTCTTCCTTACGGGTGCCCGACTTGGTGATGTCGATGGCCGGGAAGGTCCGCTTGTCGCTGATCTTGCGGTCCAGGATGATTTCCGAGTTGCCGGTACCCTTGAACTCTTCGAAGATCACTTCGTCCATGCGGGAGCCGGTATCGATCAGCGCCGTCGCGATGATGGTGAGCGAGCCGCCTTCCTCGATGTTGCGCGCGGCGCCGAAGAAGCGCTTGGGACGCTGCAACGCGTTGGCGTCGACACCGCCGGTCAGCACCTTGCCGGAGCTGGGGACGACCGTGTTGTAGGCGCGGGCGAGGCGGGTGATGCTGTCCAGCAGGATGACCACGTCGCGCTTGTGCTCGACCAGCCTTTTCGCCTTCTCGATCACCATTTCGGCGACCTGGACGTGCCGGGCGGCCGGCTCGTCGAAGGTCGAGCTGACGACTTCGCCGCGCACGCTGCGGGCCATGTCGGTCACTTCCTCCGGCCGCTCGTCGATCAGCAGGACGATCAGGTAGACTTCCGGATGGTTCTGGGCGATCGAGTGGGCGATGTTCTGAAGCATCACCGTCTTGCCGGTACGCGGCGGAGCCACGACCAAGGCGCGCTGGCCCTTGCCGAGCGGCGCCACCAGATCGATGATCCGGCCGGTGAAGTTCTTCTTGGTCGGGTCTTCGATTTCCATGTTGAGCCGCTCTTCGGGATAGAGCGGCGTCAGGTTATCGAAGTTGATCCGGTGCCGGACCTTGTCCGGGCTGTCGAAATTGATCGTGTTGACCTTGAGCAGCGCGAAATAGCGCTCGCCATCCTTAGGTGCGCGGATCTGCCCTTCCACCGTGTCGCCGGTGCGCAGGCCGAAGCGGCGCACCTGGCTTGGGCTGACGTAGATGTCGTCAGGTCCGGGCAGATAGTTCGATTCCGGCGACCGCAGGAACCCGAAGCCGTCCTGAAGGATCTCCAGCACGCCGTCCCCGAAGATCGGAACGTCATTTTCGGCAAGTTGCTTCAGGATGGCAAACATCATGTCCTGCTTGCGCAGGGTACTGGCGTTCTCGATCTGTAATTCTTCTGCGAACGCCAATAGCTCGGCAGGCGTCTTACATTTCAACTCTTGGAGGTTCATCGGGAGCCTGTGGGGGACGGGAGCGGCAGTTGCATGCCGGGCGCGGTGAGATGGGCTGCGCGGCAGAGGGAGAGGCTATCGGCCTTGGAAGCACCCCAGGGTGGGGCACTTGAGAATGAACGGAGATTCTCTGGGAGTCGGGCCTACTGATGACAAGATAGTTATCTGAAACGGATTGACAAGTCAAACGAAACCGGAACTGTACAAAAGCGCTATATCCCTGGATAGCGCCGGCCCAAGCTGCGACCTGATGTCACCCTGCATCGTTTCCGGCCCGATCCAAGTCAGAAGCCGAGACCTTACGAGGACATCATGACCGGCGGTACAAGTTCGAAAGAAGCCTCCCTGAACGAGGCCCAATTCCCAGAAGGCCAATCCCGTCAGCCACCGCCCACCGAGGCCTGGCACGCCATCGCGGCGGAGGAGGCGCTGAAGCGCCTGGAAACGGGGCGGAGCGGCCTCGGCGAGGCCGAAGCGGCAAGGCGGCTGGAGCGGCACGGCCCGAACCGGCTGACTCCCCCGGCCGGCCGGAGCGCGCTTTGGCGGTTCGCGGCCCAGTTCAACAATATCCTGATCCTCGTGCTGATCGCGGCGGCCGCGGTCAGTGCCCTGCTGGGCGAAATCGTCGATGCCGCAGTCATCGTCGGCGTCGTGGCGATCAACGCGGCGATCGGCTTCATCCAGGAAGGCAAGGCGGAACAGGCGCTCAACGCCATCCGGAGCATGCTGTCGCTCAACGCCAGCGCCGTTCGCGACGGCAAGCGCCGGACCATCCCGGCGGAAGAACTGGTGCCGGGAGACCTGGTGCATCTGGCGTCCGGCGACCGCGTCCCGGCCGACCTCCGCCTGATATCGTCGCGCAACCTCCAGGTCGAGGAATCGGCGCTGACCGGCGAGTCGGTTCCGGTCCAGAAATCGGTCGAGCCGGTGGCGCCGGACGCGGCGCTCGGCGACCGGACGTCCTCGGCCTGGTCCGGAACGCTGGTGACGATGGGGCAGGGGACCGGGGTGGTGGTCGCCACGGGCGACGCCACCGAGATCGGCCGGATCAGCACCATGATCGCCGGCGTCGAGACGATGGCGACGCCGCTGCTGGCGCAGATGGCGGTCTTCGGCCGCTGGCTGACCGCCGCCATCCTGGTGCTCGCGGCATTCGCCTTCGCGGTCGGCGTCTGGCTGCGGGGCCTTCCCATGACCGAGATGTTCATGGCCGCCGTCGGCATCGCAGTGGCCGCCATCCCGGAAGGCCTGCCCGCCGTCATGACGATCACGCTAGCGATCGGCGTCACCCGCATGGCGCGGCGCAACGCCATCATCCGCCGGCTTCCGGCCGTCGAGACGCTGGGGTCGGTCAGCGTCATCTGCTCCGACAAGACCGGCACCCTGACCCGCAACGAGCTGACGGTGCGCCGGGTGGAGACGGCGGAGACAGGGTATGGCGTCGATGGCACCGGCTACGAGCCCGAAGGCGGCTTCGCCAGGGACGGTGCGCCGGTAGCCAGCCCCGCCGACGACCCGGCCTTGCTGGAGATCGCGCGCGCCGCCCTGCTGTGCAACGACGCAGCCCTCAGCGACCACGACGGCGTCTGGCAGGTGGACGGCGCCCCGACCGACGGCGCGCTGCTGGCGCTGGCGCTGAAGGCGGGGCTGGATCAGGCGACCACCCGGCGGGACTATCCCCGGCTGGACGTGATCCCGTTCGAATCGGACCACAAGTTCATGGCGACGCTGCACCGTACTCCCGACGGCCGGGGCCGGATCTACGTCAAGGGCGCTCCGGAACGCCTGGTCGAGATGGCGGCGGCCGAGCGGCGCGCCGGCGGCGACGCCCCGGTGGATACGGCGATAGATACCGCCGCCTGGACCTCCAGGATCGCGGAGATGGCGGGGCAGGGACAGCGGGTGCTGGCGGTGGCCTCCCTCGACGTGCCGGCGGACATGAGGCGCCTGAATTTCGGCGACGTCACCGGCGGCTTGACTCTGCTGGGGCTGCTGGGCCTGATCGACCCACCCCGGCAGGAGGCGATCGAGGCGGTCAAGGCCTGCTCCGACGCCGGTATCCGGGTCAAGATGATCACGGGCGACCACGCGCTGACCGCCAGCGCCATCGGCGCCGCCATCGGCCTGCGCGGCGGCAAGGCCTTGACGGGCCACGACCTCGACCGGCTCGACGACGAGGCGCTGCGGCGTGCCGCCCACGACACCGACATCTTCGCCCGCACCACGCCGGAACATAAGATCCGTCTGGTCCGGGCGCTCCAGGCGGAGGGCGCCACCATCGCGATGACGGGCGACGGCGTCAACGACGCGCCGGCCCTGAAGCGGGCCGATGTCGGCATAGCGATGGGCAACAAGGGGACCGAAGCCGCGCGGGAAGCGGCATCCATGGTGCTGGCCGACGACAACTTCGCCTCGATCGCCGCCGCGGTGGCGGAGGGCCGGACGGTCTACGACAATCTGTGCAAGACGATCCTGTTCCTGCTGCCGACCAACGCCGCGCAGGCGATGATCATCCTGCTGGCGATCCTGGCCGGCACGACGCTGCCGATCACCCCGGTCCAGATCCTCTGGGTCAACATGATCAGCGCCGTCACCCTGGGTCTGGCGCTGGCCTTCGAGCCGCCCGAGCCCGACATCATGCGCCGGCCGCCGCGCCGCGCGGGGGAGGGCATCCTGACCGGCTATATGGCATGGCGCATCCTGTCGGTCATGGTGCTGCTGACGATCCCGGCCTTCGGCCTTTTCCTATGGCTGGAATCCACCGGCGCCAGCATTGAGGAAGCGCGCACCATCGCGGTCAATACCCTGGTCGTCGGCGAGATCTTCTATCTCTGGAACGCGCGGGCCATCCTGAACCCCGTCCTGAGCCTGAAGGGCATCTTCGGCAGCCGCCCCGTCCTGATCTCCATGGCGCTCTGCCTGCTGCTCCAGCTCGCCTTCACCTACCTGCCTTTCATGCAAAGCCTGTTCGGCACGGCGGCCATCGATCTGCTCGACTGGGCGGTGCTGGCGGGCATCGGCGCCATGGTCTTCGTAGTCATCGAGCTGGAAAAGGCGGCGGTGCGGCGATGGAAGGGCAACCAATCGCGCCGCTGATCCGTAACATCAGGTGCAGGAAATCGAAGCTGTGGTATCGTCCTCGAATGAGAAATAGGCCGACGAAATTGACTGCTCCCCAAGCGGTTCATGTGATTCCACATGGCAGCGGCTGGGCTGTCAGCAAGCCCGACGTGACCGGAAAGGGCAATGTCCACCCGACCCGGTCCGAGGCGCTGAGGGCAGCCGAGGATTCGCTGCGCACCCAAGGCGGCAAGCTGCGTGTCAAAGAACGCGGCGGGCGCTGGCGCGAGAGCTTCACGATTGGCCGCAGCGGCTTCGCCAGGATCAGCGCCGTCGAGGGTATTCACCTTCCCAGCGACATCGAAAAGCATCTCCGCGAGCTTGATCGCCAAGGGTTGAGCCCGGAAGATCGCTTGAGAGCGATCCTGCACAAGCTCGGCAAGTAACCGGTCGG
>NZ_JCACHA010001011.1:0-6140 GCF_059503625.1 Skermanella sp. | reverse complement strand
ACCCGCTCAACACGTCGGATTTCTCCTCCTTCCTGCTCCAGGCGCAGGGCTCCGGCGCCGAGGTGATCGGCCTCGCCAATGCCGGCATGGACACCACCACCTCGATCAAGCAGGCGGCGGAGTTCGGCATCGTCGCCGGCGGCCAGAGCCTCGCGGGCCTGCTGCTGGTGCTCAGCGACATCCACGCGCTCGGGCTGGAAACCGCTAAGGGCCTCGTCCTGACGACCGGCTTCTACTGGGACCTTGACGACGAGTCGCGGGCATGGTCGCAGCGCTACTACGAGCGCATGCAGCGGATGCCCAACATGGTCCAGGCGGGCGTCTATTCCTCCGTCATGCATTACCTGAAGGCGGTCCAGGAAGCGGGGAGCGATGAAGGCAAGGTCGTTGCCGCAAAGATGAAGGAACTGCCGATCAAGGACATGTTCGCCCGCAACGGCAAGGTCCGCGAGGACGGCCGGATGGTGCACGACATGTATCTCGCCCGCGTCAAGACCCCGGCGCAGTCCAAGAAGCCCTGGGATTATTACGAGATCGTCCGCACCATCCCCGGCGATCAGGCCTACCTGCCGCTCGACCGCAGCCCGTGCCCGCTGGTCAAGAAGTAAGGAACGGCCGTCCCTACCGGAGCCGCCCGGCCAGCAGCCACAGCATGACCAGGGCGGCCCCGGACAGGAACAGTCCTATATAAAGACGGACCGGGACACTCACGCGCTCCTCCGCCGGCTGACGCCTGCCCGTGGATTTGTCTGCTGACTTCCCGTGCGCAGGAGAGCCGGGCGGAGCCGCCGGGGGCGCCGGATTGCGCCGGGGGTCGTGCAGGCTGACCAGCGTCCAGTCGTAGACCTCGCCCCTGGCATCCGGATCGGCCTGAAGCCGGATCAGCCGCAGGAAAGCACGCGGCGTCCCGCGCACCGCCGCCGCGAAGGCGGCGGCGCCGTCTGCCTGGGCATCGTGGACGGTCAGCGTCTCCCACTTCTTGCCGGAAGCCTTCTGCACGACGAAGCGCTCTCCATTCGGTCGATCTCTACTCATCCGCGACAAACCGCCGCATATCTGACTCCGGGATGGAACCATACCCCATTTGGGTGCCTACTTTCGTTCAGGATGACCCGTCGAACTGACTGCATCAGACCCGACTAAACCAGACCGGCATCCGCAAACGCGGGACTGTTCTCGGCCCACCGATCCTAAGCACCCGATCTTCAATACACGACCGGTTCGCCGTCCAATCATCAATCCCGCCCAGACCATGGGAGGCATCGGTGTTGACGCTCAACGACTGTATCGCACTCAGTGACCTGCTCCCCGAAGAAATCGAGGAGATTTCCCGCCACGAACGTCTTGGTTTCGTTCCGGCGATGGCCAAAGGCCACAACCTGCTGAACCAGCCTTGGGGGCCTCCGGCGATCCGCCAGATCCTTCGCGACAACCTGACCGCCGCGGTGCGGACGTCGCAGGTCGAGCGCTGCGGCCGCGCGATGGAAACCTACCAGGGCTTCCAAGCCCGCCATCCCGGCGGCATCGATCGCCGCAAGCGGCTCTGAGGCTTGCCGCTTACCCCCGCCTGACATCCGGAAACACCTTGGCGACGGCCGCTTCCAGTTCGGCGACCGTCGTTTCCGCAATCCGCCGGTCATGCTCGCCGCTCAGGTCCAGCAGCCGTTCGATCGTCCGGGCATGCAGGTGCAGGATGTCGATCGACCGCGAATCCGTCCCGTTCATGCGGTCGCGGATCGACGCCAGCGACGCCCATGTCCGCTGGATCAGCGGCTGGCTCAATCCCACGCTCTGCCGGATACCGTCCATCGTGTCGATCAGCAAGGTGGCCAGCCGTTCCGGGTTCGCCGAGATCAGCAGGCCTTCCCGCGCCATCTCCAGCCGCGCCCGGTCGGCCGAAACCAGCTCGACACGTTTCAGCCGGACGCGCGAGAACAGCCGTTTGGACGCGTGCGACGGACGGACCAGGCCCGGCGGCATTCCCAAAGCCGCCGCCAGCGGGGCCGGATCGATCATGAAGGCGTCGCCGACGGCATCGAGGTTCTCGGTCGGAACGGTGCCCCGCGCCTCCGCCTCCTTCGGCACATATCCCTGAGGCACCCCGGCCATCGAGACGCCCTTGCCTTGCTGCACCCGCCGCCGGTCCGGCCCGAAGAACCGCCGCGTCAGCACGTAGCACCGCGTCCGCTGGATCGACGCTTCCAGCCGCGCCGCCAGCGCCTTGCGGGAGACCGGCTTCGCCAAAAACGCCGTCACGCCGGCGTCGCGCGCCCGCGCCACGAGGCTCTGGTTGCTGTGGCTGGTCAGCATGATGACGGGCATAAGCGGGTTTGGACTATCGGGGTGGTTCCGGATCAGCCGCGTCAGCGCCAAGCCCGAAACCTCCGGCATTTCCCAATCGGAGATCAGCAGGTCCGGGGCCGACCGCTGGACCTGGACGAAAGCTTCGGCGCCATTGGCGCACTCGATGATTTCGCTGATGCCGAGCGAGCGCAGCAGACCGCGCAGCACCAAGCGGGTGCCGCGGTCATCTTCCGCAACCACGACCCGGACATCGTCCGGGATATCGATGGATACGGCGCCGTCTCGGGGCATGAGCATGTTTTAGCCCGTCACCGATGCGTGGGGACGACCCGGACGAGCCATGCACAGGCGCGCCACCCCTCATTTACAGGGCCGTGGCCGTACGATAGCTAGTATGAGTTGCGGTGCAATACGAAAGTTTTGCCAGAAACATATATAATTGCTAATCTTCGCTCTCGATGTTATCCGGATCTTCGGCATCCACCACCCGTTTCGCCATCTGGTAGCTGAAGCCGACGCGTCCCAGCGCCGCCAGATCCTTGTCGCGATGCTCCGCCCGCTTGGCTGTCCGGAACGGCCCAAGCCTGCGCCGGCGCGCGAAAGCCAATGCTGCGGCCAGTTCCGTATCGCCGGGGGTTTCCTCATCGACGGTTTCCAGCGCCGCGTCTATATGGTCGGTTTCCAGTCCCTTGAGCGCCAGCTTGCCCCGGATGCCCCGCGTCGAGGTGCCGCGCCGGTGCAGGCTGGCTGCCTTCGCTTCCGCATAGGCCTTGTCGTCCAGCAGGCCGCTCCGCAGGTAGCGCTCGATCAGCGCTTCCACCAGGGCTGACCCTTCTTCCCGATCCGTGCCATGGGCGCGCGCCGACCGCTCCACCTTGCCCATCAGGACCCGGCGCAGATTGGCGGACGAGCTGGCGAAGCGCTGGAGATAATACAACGCCGCGTTCTCCAGATACTGGGCAGTGACGGGCTTCTGCGTCTTCGTTCTATTGTTAGGCGTTCTTTGATCGTTCATTTCATCTCATGCGAAATTAAAGTTTCGGTCTTTGCTCAGCCTTATTTCGGCTTGCCTAGTCCTTTTATTCGGCGCTCGGCCGAACGGATCCTGCCATATGCCTAAAATGAAATAGAAACTTCAGGTAGCTGCCCCAACATTGTTTCCAGACATTTTAGGCGTTTTTCTCTGCTAACGAATGCACGAAAGATGAATGCTCGGATGCCGGATCTCATTCCGGCCATTGCCTTGCTTTTCGGCGGCGTCGCTCTCAGCGCCGTCCTGACATTGTCCCCTCATCCCGGCGAACCGGCACTGGTCGTCTTCTCGCCCTCGACTCCCGGTGCGGAAGCCTTCGCCCGCGTCGCGGCGGCCGGATGGCTGCCGGTGGCGTCTCCCTATCCCTTCCTCGTTCTCGCGCGTCCCGACGGAGCCGGACAGTCCCGCCGGCCAGCCGACGCTTATCTCCTCCTGAACGCAAGCGCCATGTTCGGGTGCCTGCCTGCCGAAAGTACCGTTCGATGAGTGCGTTGTTATCCATGCGCCGCCGCATGTCGCTGTTCTCGATCGCCCTGCTCTGGCTCCACGTGCCGCTGGCTGTATTTGTCAGCCTTGCCGTTCCCGGCGGCGATCTCATGGCCGTCCTTGCCCTGACAGTGGTCGCGGCATCGTCCTCCAGTCTCGCCGTCTGGCGCGATCCCACCAGCCTCGCCGCCCGCACCGTGGTCGCCATCGCCTTCGTCATGGTCGTCTCCGCCCTGGTCTACGAGCTGGGCGGCTCGGCATGGCAGATCGACGCACACATGTACTACTTCGCCGCCCTGGCGATGCTGACCGGCTTCGCCTGTCCGGTGACCATCCTGTTCGGCGCCGGCGCCACGGCGCTGCACCACCTGATCCTCAACTTCGCTCTGCCTGCCGCCGTCTTTCCGGGCGGCGCCGATCTTACCCGCGTCGTCCTGCATGCCGTGATCGTCGTCCTGGAAACCGGCGTCCTGCTCTGGATGGTCACCCAGTTCGGTACCGCGCTGATGCGCTCCGAAAAGGCCCTGGACGAAGTTACCCAGACCCAGACCGAAACCGCCCGCCTGGCCCGCGAGTGGGAGGAAGAGCGTCAGGCCGCCGCCCTCAGCCGCCGGAACGACATGCTGACCCTTGCCGCCGCGTTCGAGGAAGGGATCGGCCGCATCTCCACCAGCCTCCGCACCGTCTCGGCGCAGGTCCTGCGGCAGGCCGACGATCTGGCGACCACGGCGGATGCCACCCGCGCCGACGCCGGCGTCTCGGCGTCCTCCGCCGAAGAGGTCGCCAACGGCGTCCAGAACGTCGCCACCGCCAGCGACGAGCTGACCGCTTCGGTCGGCGAGATCGGCCGTCAGCTCAGCCAGGCTTCCCGCATGACGGCGGACGCCAACGACCAGGCGCGCGCCGTCGCGGGATCGGTCGATGCGCTGGCCCGGGGCGCCGAGCAGGTCGGCCATGTCGTCCAGCTCATCCAGGCCATCGCGTCGCAGACCAACCTGCTGGCGCTGAACGCGACGATCGAGGCCGCACGCGCCGGAGAAGCCGGCAAGGGCTTCGCGGTGGTGGCATCGGAGGTCAAGAGCCTCGCCGGCCAGACCGAGAAGGCGACCGAGGAAATCTCGTCCCGCATCGCCGACATCCAGTCCGCCACCCGCGAGGCCGTCGCCGCGATCTCGCGCATTACCGGGGCGGTCACCTCGATCGACGAAGTGACCTCGACCATCGCCTCCGCCGTCGAGCAGCAGAGCGCCGCCACCCGGGAAATCGCTCAGACCGCCCAGCAGGTCGCCGGCGCGGTGGCGGTGACTGCCCACGGCATCCAGGGGGTCGGGCACGCGGCCGACCGCATGGGCGACAGCGCCGAGCAGGTCCGCACTTTTTCCGCAGCCCTGATGACCGAGGTCGAAGGGCTGGACGGGCAGGTCCGGCGCTTCGTGGCGCATCTGCGGGCGTGAGCGGTGCTCAGGGAACGGCTATAGTTTCATAAAAGTTGACACGCCAACGCATTCGGAGCAGTCTCGGCCTGCCTTTGCAACCCGCAGGGCGGCCGGGACGAGGAGCGGCAAACTCCCCAACCCGACCTGACCATTGATTCCAGTGTAAGGAAAACATCAATGGCTGAGACGAGGCTTACCACAACCGGGGTGTTTTCGCGCCGTCCTTTGTTGTCCGCTGCCGCAGTGGTTTCGACCGATGCCGCAGTGGTAACCCCCGCTTGCGGGAGTTCCTGTTGAGATGCCGGACAAGATAGTTCGGCTTGATGGGTTCAGGCGTAAACCGGCCATGTCGCCGCTGGGCCAGCGTGCGCTCGACATGGTCGAGTACATGGGAAAATCCGGACTGACGACCGCGCCAAGGGAGCCGACCGACGACATGGTCGCCGCCGGCATGCAAGCGTCGGGTGGCACCGAGACGCAGGTCCGCGCGATATTCAAGGCGATGATCGCCGCCTACGACGCAGACGGGCCGGGGGTGTCGGACGTCGTAGGTTGAGGGGGGAGGTCGGCGTCCGAGGAGACGCGGACCTCTTACGATACAGTGCCGGAGAGATTCGCCGGTGGATATCGCCGAACGGCGGTTTGATCCGGCAACGCCCTTGAGGATGACCGGCGTCCCGCTACTTGCCGCCTGGAAAGACAGCATGGACGCGGTCAAGCCACACCAGATAGAATATCGTATCTATCAACGCACCATGCACGCGGGCTTTCCCGCCCACCCGCATTTCACAAAGCGGCACATCTTTGGAAAGGCTGGCCGGTCGCGAGAATCCTGCCGCCGCCGGTCCCTTATGCGCCTTCCACTGTAAGCCGGGGTCGTT
>NZ_JCACHA010001010.1:0-6176 GCF_059503625.1 Skermanella sp. | reverse complement strand
CGAGCAGATCGTCAAGGACTACCTGATGGCCCATCCGGAAGTCCTCATCGAATCGTTGAACGCCTATCAGAAGAAGCAGGAAGCGGCGGAGGCGGAAGCCCAGCGCCAGGCGCTCGTCTCGCGTCAGGACGAACTTTTCAAGAATCCGGCCTCGCCGGTCCTGGGAAACCCCAAGGGCGACGTGACGCTGGTGGAGTTCTTCGACTACCAGTGCGGCTACTGCAAGGCCGTCCATGCGGATGTCCGCCGCCTGATCGACAGCGATGCCAATATCCGGCTGGTCTACAAGGAGTTCCCCATCCTGGGACCGGCCTCGATCACGGCGTCGCGCGCCGCCCTCGCTGCCCGGAAGCAGGGCAAGTACGACGCGCTTCATGCGGCGCTGATGGAGAACCGCGGCCAGCTGGACGATGACAAGATCTTCCGGATCGCCACGTCGGCAGGGCTCGATCTGGACCAGTTGAAGAAAGACATGCAGGCGCCTGAAATCAGCGAGGCGCTTCAGCGCAACCTGCGACTCGCCAGCGAACTGAACATTCGCGGCACGCCGGCCTTCGTCGTGGGCGACCAGATCGTCCCCGGCGCCGTCAGCCTGGACAAGCTCAAGGAACTGATCGCGTCCGGCCGCGCCGGCTGACCGCCGTCCCCCGGCGGATCATCCGCACACGAGAAAGGCGCCGGACATTCCCATCCGGCGCCTTTTCTTCAACTCGGCAAGGCGATGCCTTACTCCGCGTCCGCCTGCTTGGCCGGATCGGCGTCCTGGAAGGCGCGAAGTTCGCGGCAGGCGCCGACGACCGCCATGATCCGCGGGAACGGCGACAGGTCGATATCGGCCCGCTCGGCGTTGTAGATCTGCGGAACCAGGCAGATATCGGCGAGCGTCGGTGTATCGCCATGGCAGAACTTTCCGGTACCCGCCGCCGGGGTCAGCGTCTGTTCCAGAGCCGTCAGGCCCTCGACCACCCAGTGGCGGTACCAGTCGTTCTTGGCCTCGTCCGATGCCTTGAGAGGACCGACGAGATAGCGCAGCACCCGCAGATTGTTCAGCGGATGGATGTCGCTGGCGATGGACTGCGCGATGGCCCGGACGCGGGCGCGCTCCAGCGGAGTCTTGGGTAGAACAGCCGGCTCCGGCTGGGTTTCCTCAAGATACTCGATGATGGCGAGCGACTGGGTCAGGACATGTGGTCCGTCGAGCACGAGGGGGATGAGCCCCTGCGGGTTCAACGCGCCGTATTCCGGCGCCGACTGCTCACCCTTGCGGAGATGGACGAAATGATGGTCGACCTGAATCCCCTTGAGGTTCAATGCGATCCGGACACGGAAGGCCGCCGACGACCTGTAATAACCAAAAAGTTTCATTCACGACACTCCGCTCTGGCGCGTTTACGGGATGGCCCCCGCCCGCGCATTTGTTTAGGTATGCCCCATCCGCGTCACCGCCGCACCTGAACGCGCGGTCGCACCCCTCATTATCACAAGGGTTTCCCCAATGCCGAGATCCGCCAATCCCAGCATCGTCGTGTTCGATATCGGCGGTGTGCTGATCGACTGGAACCCACGATACCTGTACCGCAAGCTGTTCTCGGAAGATACCACCGCCATGGAGCATTTCCTCGAGACCGTCTGCACGATGGACTGGAATCTTCAGCAGGACGCGGGACGTCCCTGGAAGGAGGCGGTGGAAGACCTCGCCGCCCGTTACCCTGAAATGGCCGAACTGATCGCCGCGTACGATCTGAACTGGGATGAGATGGTCGCCGGCCCCATCCCGGGAACCGCCGATCTCCTATGGGAACTGAAGCGTGCCGGAATTCCGGTCTACTGCATCACCAATTTCTCGGTGGACAAGCTTGCCTGCGCCCGTCGGCGCTTCGAGGAACTGAACGCCTTCGACGGCATCGTGGTCTCCGGCGAAGTCGGATTGCTGAAGCCGGATGCGGCGATTTACCGCCGCCTGCTCGACCAACACGATCTCCGCGCGGAGGACACCCTTTTCATCGACGACGTCGAGCGGAATGTGGAGGCTGCCCGCGCCGTCGGCATGCATGCCGTCCGGTTCGTCGACGCCGATACCCTGCGCGGTGATCTCGCCGGCTACGGGCTGTTGTAGTCCGCAGGGCGGGAGCCGGCCCCGCTTGATAAGATTTTGTCGGAATGTCACGTGAAACCACGCCAATTATGTTCAATTGGCCGGCAGTTTGAGGCATAATGTTATATAGGAGCAATAATTTCAGATGCATCCGGACTCCTCCCTCCCGGCTGGGGAATGGATGCCAAGGCTTTTTTTGACCACGTGCCCGCTGCCGGTGAAACCTTGGCAAAGGATTTTCCCATGACTGCTCATCCTGCCGACCTGAGCATTGCGCACGGAGGCCTCCCGGATGGAAGGCTCGAGATGGACGAGCGCGAACCGACTACTTCGCCGCCCCCTTCCTCGCTGGTGCTGGAAGACTATCTGCCCTATCGCCTCTCCGTGCTGTCCAACCTCGTGAGCCGGACACTGGCCCGCCTGTACGAACAGCGTTTCGGGTTGACGGTGGCGGAGTGGCGCATCATGGCGGTACTCGCCCGCTTCGGCCCGCTGTCGGCCAACGCGGTCTGCGACCGGACCGCGATGGACAAGGTGCAGGTCAGCCGCGCCGTCGCACGCGCCGTCGACAACGGGCTGGTCGACCGCGGCATCGACGCGCTGGACCGCCGCCGCTCGGTCCTGACGCTGACTTCCAAGGGACGCGGCATCCATGACCAGATCGTGCCGCTTGCCGTCAATCTCCAGGCGAACCTGCTCGGGTCCCTGACGGGGGAGGAGAACTGCCGGCTCAACGACATGCTTTCCCGGCTCTACAGCCGTGCGCGCGAGCTTCACGGTTCCCCGGAAGAGGATTAGGCCGGCGGAAGGGACGCCGGCGGCAGGAGGCTGCGGTGTAGGTGCACTGCACCCCGCCCGCCGCGCCTGCCGCCATCCAGCCACGGGCATTGCCCTACCGGCATCGCGTGCTATAAACGCGGCATCGTAACCGCAGCCTGGAAAGCCGCACCGTGGCTATCGAGCCCTCAGTCCTGGTCCTCAACGGCCCGAACCTCAACATGCTGGGCGTGCGTGAGCCGGCCATCTATGGGACCGAAACCCTCGACGACATCGAGGCGCTGTGCCTGGAACGGGCGGAAGCCCTGAACATCGCGATCGACTTCCGCCAGTCCAACCTGGAGGGCGAGCTGGTTTCCTGGATCCAGCAGGCGCGGGGCGAGCACGACGGCATCATCCTGAACGCGGGTGCCTATACGCATACCTCCATCGCCATCATGGACGCGCTCTCGGTAGCGGAGCTTCCGGTGATCGAGGTCCACTTGTCCAATGTCTTCCGGCGCGAGGCTTTCCGCCACCATTCCTATGTGTCGCCTGTCGCGAAAGGTGTCATCTGCGGCTTCGGCGCGCATGGCTATCTGCTCGCACTGGACGCGCTGGCGCGGCTGATCGATGCCGATTTGAGTAACGGGAACTGATATGGCGACTTTCGACATCGATGGTGATCTGGTCCGCAAGCTCGCGGGCCTGCTGGACGAAACCGGCCTGACGGAGATCGAGTTCGCCGAAGGCGAGAAGCGCATCCGCGTCACCAAGGGCGGCACGGCTCCGGCGTTCTACGCCCAGGCCCCGGCTGCGGGCGCCGCTCCCGCAGCGGCCGCGACGACATCGCCGCCGGCGGCGCTCGGCGTGTCGAGTCATCCCGGCGCCCTGACGTCCCCGATGGTCGGCACCGCCTATGTCTCGTCCGAGCCGGGCGGGCCGCCCTTCGTCCGGGTCGGCGATACGGTAAAGGCCGGGCAGACCGTCCTGATCATCGAGGCGATGAAGGTGATGAACCCGATCAAGGCCCCCAAGGCCGGCACGGTTTCCCAGGTTCTCGTCGGCGATGCCCAGCCGGTCGAGTTCGGCGAAGTCCTCCTGACTATCGAATAAGGGACCATCCCATTGTTCGAAAAGGTTCTGATCGCCAACCGAGGCGAAATCGCCCTCCGCATCCACCGCGCCTGCCGCGAGATGGGGATACAGACAGTCGCGGTCCACTCCACGGCCGACGCCGACGCCATGCATGTGAGGCTGGCCGACGAGGCGGTCTGCATCGGACCGGCGTCCGCCCGCGAAAGCTATCTGAACATACCGGCGATCCTGACCGCCGCGACCATCACCGGCGCCGACGCGATCCATCCCGGCATCGGCTTCATGTCGGAGAACGCCCAGTTCGCCCAGATGGTGGAGGAGCACGGCTTCACCTTCATCGGCCCGACGCCGGAGCATATCCGGATCATGGGCGACAAGGTCACGGCCAAGAAGACCGTGCTGGACCTGGGTCTGCCGGTGGTCCCCGGCTCTCCCGGTCCGGTCGAAACGCTTGAAGAGGCTATCGCCGTCGCCGAGCATACCGGCTACCCGGTGCTGATCAAGGCGGCGGCCGGCGGCGGCGGCAAGGGCATGAAGGTGGCATGGTCGGCCGACCAGCTCCGAGAGGCCTATCAGCTCGCCCGCGGCGAATCGCGCGCCGCCTTCGGCAACGATCAGGTCTATATGGAGCGCTACCTGTCGAAGCCGCGCCATATCGAGATCCAGCTGCTCGGTGACATGCACGGCAACGCCGTGCATTTCGGGGAGCGCGACTGCTCCGTCCAGCGCCGCCACCAGAAGGTAGTGGAAGAGGCCCCCTCGCCCGCTCTCAACGCGGAGCAGCGCGAGTTCATCGGCAATCTGGCCGCCCGCACCACGTCGGAACTGGGTTACCGTGGCGTCGGGACCATGGAGTTCCTGTTCGAGGACGGCGAGTTCTTCTTCATCGAGATGAACACCCGCCTTCAGGTCGAGCACACGATCACAGAGATGATCACCGGCATCGACCTCGTGCGGGAACAGATCCGGGTCGCGACCGGTGCGCCGCTGGGTTACGGCCAATCCGATATCCGTTTCCACGGACACGCGATCGAGTGCCGGGTCAACGCGGAGCATCCGGAAACCTTCCTTCCCTCGCCCGGAAAGATCGACGGCTACCATGCGCCCGGCGGCCTGGGCGTCCGGGTGGACAGCGCGCTGTACGACGGATACCGCGTGCCTCCCTACTATGACAGCCTGATCGCCAAGCTGGTCGTCCACGGCACGACCAGGAACGAGTGCATGATGCGGCTGCGCCGCGCCCTGGAAGAGTTCGTGATCGGCGGTATCGATACCAGCCTGCCGCTTCACCGCCGGATCATCGCGGAACCCAACTTCATCAACGGCAACTACGACATCCACTGGCTGGAACATCTGATGGCCGGGAAGTAGGTCTTCCCGGCAGGCTCCTCACTCCGCCGCCAGGGCGGCGGGCTCGAACAGTCTGGCCAAGTCGTCCGGCGTCGTCTTGGCCGGCGCGTATTCCTTAATGGCTCCGCTGGCGATCTTTTCCTCGATGCCGTCAAGCGCCTCCTCGATCCGGTCCAGCGGCAGGCCGAACAGGTCGAAGATCGAGTAGCGCCACCAGCGCAGCCAGTTCAGCCGCTCGATGGTCTTCTCGGGGAAGCGAAGGCGTTTCACGGTAGCCGGAGTGCCGGCGACGATGCTGTAGGGCGGGACATCCTTCACCACCACGGACCGGCCCCCGACCACCGCGCCGTCGCCGATCGTGACGCCGGCCTTGATGAAGACACCCTGCCCGATCCAGACATCGTTGCCGATCGTCGTGATCCTGCAGGAGTCCTTGAACGGCAGGCGCTGCTTGCGCAGCTCGTTCACCCGGTCGGGCGCCACGAATCTAGCCCAGTCGTGAAGATCCGCCACGTGGGTAACCCGGGAACTGGTCAGCCAGTCGACCGGGTGTTCGTTCGATCCGATCATGACGTCAGGCGCTATCGAGCAGTACCGGCCGATCTTGACGTTGCCGAGTTTACCGCCCGCAATGGAACAGAAGGCGCCGACCTGAAGAATCGTCCGGCTGGCAATGTGAGCCTGGACCATGGTCGGCCCCTCCAGAAACGATATCCGGTTGAGCGCCAGAACACCCTTCGTCTGAGGCAGCTTCAGGCCCAAAGTGGCCAATTTAGCCGCGGGGTTGGGACCAAAATCGATTGTTACGATGCTCACGATGTCACTCCAAATGCTCATAACCCCGTCAATAGCGAGGTTATGATTGGAGATCATTCTT
>NZ_JCACHA010001009.1:0-6181 GCF_059503625.1 Skermanella sp. | reverse complement strand
CCCGACTTCACTGCCGCCGCGCGACGAGCGCCGCGAGGCCGCTTGCGGATCGAAGGAGTTCAGGAGGTTGACGACGGCGGTATGCCCGCCCTCCTGGGCGTAGTTCAGCGCGGTCCGCCCGTGGATGCTGGTCGTTCCGATATTCGCCCCGTTCTCCAGCAGAACCCGGACCGTATCCAGGTGCCCGCCGCCGGCGGCGGCCATCAGCGCCGTCTTGCCCTCCACGTTCATGGAATTGACTGCGCTGCCGGATTGCAACAACGTCCGGACGGCGGCGTTGTTGCCGATCGAGGCCGCATACATCAGCGCCGTGCCGCCGTTGCGGCTGCGGGCGTTGGGGGCCGCGCCTGCCGCCAGCAACTGCCGGACGGCTGGTGCGTTGCCTTGCTCCGATGCCAGCATCAGGGCGGTCTTCCCGTCGGGAAGTTCGTAATCGATGTCGCGGCCCGCCTGGATGACGGACTGAAGCATGCCGGGCTGCTGGAACGCCTGGATCATCTCCTCGCGGGTCGAGAACCGGTTGGGCGGCGGCAGGGACTGGTTCGCCGTTCCGTCCGCGCGGTCGTCGTAATCGGGGGGCAGGCGCAGGATCTGGTCCGGTGCCGGTTCCGGCGGTGCTGCCGCGGTATCCGTGGGCGTGCTGGCCGTAGCGGCCGCTTGGCGCTTCCGTTCCAGGTTGCGCAGATGGGTCTGGAAGTTCTGGTCGCTCGGATCGACGCTCAGGCCGCGCCGGTAGAAGCCGGCCGCGTTGTCGAACTGGCCGCGCTCCTCCGCCGTTATGCCCCAGCGAAGATAGCTGTCCTTGATCGCGCTCAGGATGGCGGCCGCCTTGGGATGCTGGGGCGCTATCTGGGTGATCTGCTGATAGATCTCGAACGCATTGCTGCCGGGCGGAGTCGTCAGCAGCTTCTGCTCGATGTAGCGGTCCGCGCGGGCCGCAAGGTCGGCGACTCTCTGCTCGTCGCCCGAGTTCGCCGACGGCGGAACGGGCGGAGTCGGGGGAACCGGCGTGGCGGGTGACGGAGCCGCTTCCGGAATCGCTGCCGGCGTTGATGCCGTATCGCCCGGCGGCAGCGCCGACCGGGGCGTGGGTGGCGGTGCGACCGAAATCGGCGGCGTTTCCGGGATGGACTCGGCCGGGCGTGTAGCGACATCGGTCTCGGTCGCGCCGTCGGACCAGGGAGCCGGGCCGCCGGTCGCTGTCTCGTACAGCCGCTCGAACGCCTCCGGATGCATCACGGCGGTCGCGGCGCCGGCCCCGACCAGCAAAGCGGCGACGCAGGCAGCCACCAGCGGCCAGCGGCGCGGCCGGCTGAAATCCTGCTGGATCTGATAGCGGGGGTCGGGCCGTATGCCCGGATAAGCGTCCGCCTCCAGCATTCGCGGCTCGGGCCGGTCGGACCGGCGGCGAATCACGGCTTTAGGCGGCTCGACTTCGTCGTCCCAGTCGTCGGGCTCCCGGTCAATCTCCGGTTCACGGGGCGGCTGATATGTGCGCGCGGGAACAGGGCGTGGCGCCGGCTGGTAGACCTCCCGGTGCGGCGGCGCTGCGGGCTGTGCGGGGAACGGCACGGGAGCCGGCGCCTGTACGGGAGGGGGCGCCATCGGTACGATCGGCCGCAGGCGCGCTATCGGCTCCTGAACCTCGGCGGGTTCAGGCTCCGGCGCGTGGGCGAAACCGTCCTGCAACGGCTGCAAGCCGAGATCGGCCGCGACCTGATCGATCCGCGCACGCGTGACGGTCCGCTCGCCGGTGCGCGACGCACCGCTCAGCGCCACGTCGCCCAGCGTGTTCACCAGTTGCAGCAGGCCGCCCGAGTACTGCGTTATCGCCTGGATCGCGGCAGGCTCGAAGATATCGTCCCGGTCCGCGCCGGCTTGCCGGATGCGCTGCTTGATGTAGCTGCCGACCTGATCCTGGTCGAGCGGCGGCAGGTGGTACGACACGCCCAGGCGCCGCATCGAGTCTTCCAGGCCCGGCTCCGCCAGCATGCGTTCCAGATCGGGCGCACCGGCCAGCAGGACTTGAAGGAAGCGCCCGGTTTCGGTATCGGAGGACGCCATGTCCACCAGATCGTAGAGCACGGGCAGGTCGAGTTCATGGGCTTCGTCGACGATCAGGACGCCGGTCCCCGCTTCCTCGAGCCGCTGCTCCAGCCGTTCGATCAAGGCATCCATATCCGTCAGCGGCTGACCGTTGGCCTCGTCATGAAGCAACTCGCCGCCGGCTTCCTGGATGATGTCCTCGACCGTCATTCCCGGTCTGGCGGCGACCGCGAGCACCATCGCGCCGTCGCCTTCCAGATGGTCGAGAAGTTCCTGAAGCAGGGATGTCTTGCCCGACCCGGTTTCACCATAGAGAGCCATGAGCCGACGGCGCGCAAGGACAGCCAGAACGAAGCCGTTGAACGCTTCCTCGTGCTCCTGCGACGCATAGGTAAAACGCGCTGTCGGCGTAATCTTGAAAGGTTCTTCGCGTAAACCGAAGCGGTTGCTCATCATGGCTATTCTATCGAATGGATTACCTGGCGGCGCCTGAAAACGAAATTCCTCGGGCGGTGCGTCAACGGTTCTCATGTGTTTGGAGGATTGCACTCTATCAACCCCCGCATAATTCACGAACACATAAAAGGGGTGAAAAGTCCCCGTCGATCGGGGTTGTCCGCTATCGACCCGCGCATTCCCTGATCGGGACGCTGGTGGAACGCATTGGCGAAGCGGACTTTCAAGGAGGCTGGCAGCCCGGCATTTTTGCGATATTGTCGGCTGCATGAGCCAGACAGATCTATCGGCCGCCCCCGGCAGCACGGCCCGCAACGCCTCCGGTCATTCGGCGTCTTCTCCCCATGTGGAGTTCATCGACGTCCGCAAGACCTATGACGGCGAGACCCTGGTCGTCAAAAACCTGAACCTGGAGATCCAGCGGGGGGAGTTCCTGACCCTGCTGGGGCCGAGCGGTTCGGGCAAGACGACGTCGCTGATGATGCTGGCCGGGTTCGAAGTGCCGACATCGGGCGACATCCGCCTTGCCGGACGGTCGATCGCGCGCCTGCCGCCGCACCGGCGCGACATCGGCATGGTGTTCCAGAACTACGCCCTGTTCCCTCATATGACGGTGGCCGAGAACTTGGCCTTCCCGCTGTCCGTCCGGAAGATGCCGAAGGCGGAAATCGGGGAACGGGTCGCCAAGGCGCTGGGGATGGTCCATCTCTCCCAGTTGGGCGGGCGGCGGCCGGCCGAGCTGTCGGGCGGCCAGCAGCAGCGGGTGGCGCTGGCCCGCGCCCTCGTCTTCGATCCGCAGCTCGTCCTGATGGACGAGCCGCTGGGAGCGCTGGACAAGCAGCTGCGCGAGCATATGCAGCTGGAGATCAAGCACATCCACGAGTCGCTCGGCGTCACGGTGGTTTACGTCACCCATGACCAGACCGAAGCGCTGACGATGTCCGACCGGATCGCCGTGTTCAACAACGGCATCATCCAGCAGATCGACCTGCCGGACCGTATCTACCAGCAGCCCTGCAACAGCTTCGTCGCCAACTTCATCGGTGAGAACAACCGGTTGAACGGCATCGTGCGGGAAGTTTCGGGCGGCATCTGCCGGGTCGAGCTGAAGACCGGGCAGAGCGTCTATGCCGCCGCGGTCGCGGCCAACTCGCCAGGACAGCCGACCACCTTGTCGATCCGGCCCGAGCGAATCGGTTTCCAGCCGACGCAGGACGAGGCGGTCACCAGCCTGGAAGCCCGCGTGCTGGAGCGGATTTACCTGGGCGATCACCTGCGCCTGCGGCTGGCGGTTGCGGACGCGGACGACTTTATGGTCAAAGTGCCGTTCGCCGACAGTGCCGAGGCGTTCCAGACGGGCCATGCCGTTTCAGTCTGCTGGGCCGCCAAGGATTGCCGGGCGCTCGATCCCGTCTGACGCCGCTTCCCGGCGTCCTTCTTCCCGAATTTCGCCGCCGCGCGAGGCAAACCTACCGTGTTCCGCAAAATCCTTTCCGTCGGCGGCCTGACCCTGGCCAGCCGTGTCCTCGGCTTTGTCCGGGATATCCTGACCGCAGCGCTTCTGGGGGCGGGGCCGGTCGCCGACGCATTCTTCGTCGCGTTTCGGCTGCCCAACCATTTCCGGGCGCTGTTCGCCGAAGGGGCGTTCAACGCGGCGTTCGTCCCGATGTTCTCGGCGTTCCTGGTCGGGCAGGGCCGGTCGCAGGCGCGGATCTTCGCGGAGCAGGTCCTGGCGTTCCTGCTGGTGATCCAGCTCGTGCTGCTGGTCGTGTTCGAGCTGATCATGCCGTCCTTCATGCTGATCTTCGCGCCGGGCTTCTCGGACGAGCCCATGAAGTACGATCTGGCCGTCCTGTTCACCCGGATCACCTTCCCCTACCTGCTGTTCATCTCGCTGGTGTCGCTGATGGGGGCCGTCCTCAACAGCGTCGAGCGATTCGCCGCCGCCGCCGCGGCGCCCATCCTGCTGAACCTGTGCCTGATCGCGGCGCTGCTCGGGTTGACCCCCTTGCTGCCGACGGCAGGCCATGCGCTCGCCTGGGGCGTCATGGCCGCCGGCATCGCCCAATTCCTTTATCTCGCCTGGGATTGCCATCGCGCCGGCATGTCGCTGAAGCTGGGGCTGCCGCGCCTGACGCCGGGAGTGAAGCGCTTCCTGGCGGTGCTCGGGCCGGCGGCGCTGGGGGCGGGCGTCACCCAGATCAACCTGTTCATCGACACCCTGATCGCGTCGCTGCTGCCGACCGGCGCCGTCTCGTATCTGTACTACGCCGACCGGATCAACCAGTTGCCGCTGGGCGTCATCGGCATCGCGATCGGCACCGTCCTTCTGCCGGAGCTGTCGCGCGCCCTGAAGGGCGGCAACATGGCCCAGGCCAGCGAAAGCCAGAACCGGGCGCTGGAACTGTCGCTGCTGTTCACCCTGCCGGCCGCAGCCGCCTTCCTGGCGGCGGCATACCCGATCATGTCGGTCCTGTTCGAACGCGGTGCGTTCCAGGCCACCGACGCGCAAGCGACCGCAACGACCCTGATGGCCTATGCGTTGGGACTGCCGGCCTTCGTCCTGATTCGCAGCCTGTTGCCGGGGTTCTATGCGCGGCAGGATACGCGGACTCCCGTCAAGATCGCGCTGGTCGTCGTGTCGGTCAACGTGGCGCTGAAACTGATGCTGATGCAGCCGCTCTCCCAGGTGGGGCTGGCGCTCGCCACATCGGCGGCGTCCTGGGTCAACTGCGCGTTGCTGGCGACCCTGCTGTTCCGGCGCGGCTTCCTGGTGCTGGACGCGCGGCTGAAGCGGCGGGTTCCGCGTCAGCTTCTGGCCGCCGCGGCGATGGCCGCAGTACTTTTGGGGCTTCAAGGCCCGTTGGCCGAGCTTCTGTCGGTCCATGATCTGGCCACCCGCACGCTCGCCCTTGGACTGCTGGTATCCGCCGGCGTGGCAACCTACGCCGCCGCCGGGCTGGCGCTGGGTGTCGTCTCGCTGGCCGAGCTGAAACAATATACACGCAGGCGCCGGAAAATCTGACCACCGTTGCGCTGGACACGCCGATCAAGCTGATGAAAACTAAAGGCGAAAAGCGATCAGTTAATCATAAAAACACGACAGGGTGACGATCGATGAGCTGGAAGACCAACCTTTTCCTGGGCGCCGCACTGCTGGGTGCGACTGTCGCAAGCGCCGAGGCCCGCGACCTGACGGTCACCTCCTGGGGCGGCAACTATCAGGACGCTCAGCGCGAGGTCTATTTCACGCCGTTCTCCAAGAAGACCGGTATCAAGGTGGTGGACGACAGTTGGAACGGCGGCGTCGGCGCTCTCCGCGCCAAGGTCGAAGGCGGCAATGCCGACTGGGACGTCGTGCAGGTCGAGGCGGAGGAACTGGCGCTCGGCTGCGAGGAAGGCCTGTTCGAGCAGATGGACTGGTCGGCGCTCGGCGGCAAGGACAGGTTCATTCCCGCCGCCGTGCATGAATGCGGCGTCGGCGCCATCGTCTGGACGACCCTGATCACCTATGACGGCGCCCGCCTGAAGGAAGGCCCCAAGAGCTGGGCCGATTTCTGGAACACGGAGAAGTTCCCCGGCAAGCGCGGCCTGCGCCGTGGTCCGAAATACACGCTGGAATTCGCCCTGATGGCCGACGGGGTGGAGCCGTCGCAGGTCTACTAGACCTTGGGCACCG
>NZ_JCACHA010001008.1:0-6191 GCF_059503625.1 Skermanella sp. | reverse complement strand
AAGCTGGCCTCCATCGACGAGTCGGTGATGGAGAAGCTGGACACCGTCCTGCCGCCGACCTGGAGCCGCTGCAACCCGGTCGATATCATCGGCGACGCGCCGGCCAAGCGCTATTCCGACGCTCTCGGGACGCTGCTGGGCAACCGCAGCCATGACGGCATCCTGGTGATCAACTGCCCGGTCGCCTTATCCGAAAGCACGGAAGCGGCCCAGGCCGTGGTCGATACGCTCAAGGGCAAGAAGCATCAGGTCCTGACGAGCTGGCTCGGCGACGGCAGCGCGCAGGATGCGCGGCACCTGTTCGCCGCCAACCGGATTCCGACCTACGAGACGCCGAACAAGGCGGTCCGCGCCTTCATGCACATGGTCCGGTACCGCAAGAACCAGGAACTGCTGATGGAGACCCCGGCCAGCACGTCGGAGCAGTTCAAGGTCGATGAGAAGGCCGCGCGCACCGTGATCGACGCGGCGATATCCGAAGGCCGCGGCTGGCTCAGCGAGTTCGAGGCCAAGCAGGTGCTGGAAGCCTACGACATCCCTGTCGTCGAAACCCTGAAGGCCGCCACCCCGGACGAAGCCGCCGACGCCGCGCGCCGGATCGGCAAGCCGGTCGCCCTCAAGATCCTGTCGGTCGACATCATCCACAAGTCCGACATCGGCGGCGTCCAGCTCCATATCAAGACGCCGGAGGAAGTGCGCGCCAAGGCCGTCGCCATGCTGGACCGCATCCGGGCGATCAAGCCCGATGCCCGGATCGAGGGGTTCACCGTACAGGCCATGGCCAGCAAGCCCGGCGCGCACGAGCTGATCGTCGGCATGGCGGACGACCCGCTGTTCGGTCCCGTGCTGCTGTTCGGCCAGGGCGGCACCTCGGTCGAGGTGGTGCAGGACAAGGCGCTGGGCCTGCCGCCGCTCAACACCAATCTCGCGCGCGAGATGATGAGCAGGACAAGGGTCTGGAAGCTGCTCCAGGGATACCGGGACCGGCCGCCGGCCGCCATCGACCAGGTAGCGCTGACGCTGATCAAGATCAGCCAGATGATCACCGACATAGCGGAGATCGTAGAGCTGGACATCAATCCGCTGCTGGCGGACGACGCCGGCGTGCTGGCGCTCGACGCCCGCATCAAGGTCGCGGTGCCGACCGTTCGCCCCGGCACGCGGCGGCTCGCCATCCGGCCCTATCCGAAGAAGCTGGAGGAGCGGGTCAAGCTGAACGACGGCCGTGAATACCAGCTCCGTCCGGTCCGGCCCGAGGACGAACCGATCGTCCACCGGATGTTCGAGAAGATGACGCCGGAAGACATCCGCCTGCGCTTCTTCGCCCCCATGAAGCGTCTGTCTCACCAGATGGCGGCGCGTCTGACCCAGATCGACTACGACCGCGAGATGGCGGTGGTCGCCGTGGCCCCCAATGAGGATGGCCAGGAGGAGCTTTACGGCATCGTCCGCATCGCAGCCGACCCCGACAACCAGAAGGCCGAATACGCCGTGATGGTCCGCAGCGACATGAAGGGCAAGGGCCTGGGCTACGTCCTGATGACCAGGATCATCAACTATGCCCGTTCGCGCGGCATCGGCGAGGTCTACGGCGAAGTCCTGCGCGAGAATACGACCATGCTGGGGATGTGCCACGAACTGGGCTTCACGCGGAAGGAAAACCGCGACGAGCCGGGCGTGGTCGAGGTGACTATCAAGATGTAGCTGCCAAGATGTAGCTGCCAAGACGTAACTGCGAAGATGCAGTAGCAGGGTAAGCTTTCCGGTCTGGTAAACGCGGCGTTCGGGCGCATGCCCGCCTGCTTGCATGTCATGCGGACGTATCGCACTCAACCGCCATGACCCAGACCGGCTCGCTCCACGATCACCTCATCAAGCTCCTGCTGGGAAGGCTCGCCACGGCGGCGGCTTTCCTGCGGGAACGGCTTCCTCCGGATATCGTGGCTCTGATGGCCCCCGAACCGCCGGAACTGATGCCCGGCTCGTTCATCGGCGGCGGGCGGCGCAGTCATCACACCGACCTGCTCTTCCGGCTGGCGCTGACCGGCGGCCGGAGCGCCTTCGTCCCGGTACTGATCGAACATGTAAGCAGGCGGCGTTCACATCCCGTCGTGCTGCCGAAGCTGATGCGCTACATGGCCGTGATGGGCGAGAAGCACCTGGAGGACGGCCATGGACTGCCGCTGCCTCCTGTCATCCCTCTGGTGATCTACCAGGGCGCCAAGCCCTGGAGCGAGGCCCCGAACTACGCCGGGCTTTACGACGTCGATCCGCCGCTGGCTCCCTTCGTTCCGGATTTCGCCTATCTGATGTTCGATCTGGGCGCTACCCCGGACGAGAACCTGTCCGCCCAGGCTTTCCTGCGCTTCGGGCTCGCCGTACTTAAATTCGCGCGCGGCGCTCCGGACTTCGCCCGAAGGCTGCTTACCCTCGCGACGGAGGAAGTCTATCGGGACGACCGGGTGCTCGCCTTGCTCCGCTATGTCGCGGAAGTATATGCTGAGCTGGACCGGACGACGATGGAAGCCCTGATCGCCCCACTCGCCAACGATGAGCACTTACAGATGACCACGCTGCTGCAAAGACTGTTCGCGGAAGGCAAGGCCGAGGGTATGCAGGTAGGCGAAGCGAACGGCCTGAGAAAAGGCAAAGCCGACTCGCTGCTTCTCGTCCTTGAGCAGAAGTTCGGTCCGCTGCCGCAGGAGCTGCTGGAAAAGATCGAGGATGCCGATCTCGCCACCCTCGAAAGCTGGATGCGGCGGGGCGTCCTGGCCGCCAGCCTGGGAGAAGTGACCGATCCGAACCGGGCGTGACCTGAAGCCTGTCCGCCGACGCTTCCTTCAAACGAACCGGCTGACGATCCCGGCCACCTGCCCCCGGTAGCTGCCGCCGAACAGGCGGACATGCACCAGCAGTGGATACAGATTATAGATATCCCGCCGCACTTCGAAGAAACCGGGCCGGATCGGGCGCAGCTCGGCGTAGCGGTGGAAGAAGGGCTCGCCGAAGGTCCCGAACAGGGTGGAGAAAGCCAGTTCGATTTCCGGGTCGGCGTTGTAGACGGCGGGGTCGATGAACCCGGCGACTCGGCCTCGATGGGCCAAAACATTGCCGCCCCACAAATCGCCGTGGATCAGGCTCGGAGGTGCCGGTTCCCCGATCAGGTCGGGCAGCAGTTCCGCCAGCCGCTCGATACTTCCCATCAGGCCGCCGTCGATCCTCCTCTCCTCCAGCGCCAGCTTTGCCATATGCATCAGGCGGTGGTCGCGGAAGAACGCGATCCAGTCCTCCGACTCCGGGTTAGGCTGGTGCAGCGGGCCGATCAGGGTGTCGAAAGCAAATCCATAGCGCTCGGACCCGACGTCATGCAGGCCGGCGACCAGTTCGGCGGCATGTTCCTGGGCCGGGGCGTTCAGGCCGCTGCCTCCCTCGATCCACGACATGATCAGCAGCGAGTCGTCGGCATGGAACAGTTCCGGCACCGGCAATCGCGAGTGGGCGGCCAGATGGCGCAGCATGGCGCCTTCCAGCGTCAGCCCCTTGCCGCGCTTCGCCACCACCCGGCGGCCACCGGCAAGATCGATCAGCCACAACTCCGTCGTGTTGCCGTCGGCGAACCGCCGGGCGGCAACGACTTGGCCGATATGTTCAGGAATCGCCGGATGCACGGACATGGCCGGGACGGGAATGGCGCAAACTGTTCAGCAGCCCTTCGGAAGCGGCCTCGACCAGATCGAGAACTTCGGTGAAATGGGTGCCTTCACCGTAATAGGGATCGGGAACCTCCCGCTTCGGGGCATCCGGCGCATAGTCCATGAACAGCTTGATCCGATCGCGCCGCTCCTCGGGCGCCATCCGGACAAGCTGGTCGAAGTGCCCGCGATCCATCGCCAGGATCAGGTCGAACTCCTCGAAGTCCGATTTGCGGACCTTGCGTGCCCGCAGGCCGGCGATATCGAACCCGCGCGACTTGGCCGCCTGGACGGAGCGGCGGTCGGGAGCCTCTCCCACGTGGTAGTCGTGGGTGCCGGCGCTGTCGGTCGATATCCGCCCGTCCAGCCCCGCGTCCTGGACCACCCGGCGGAAAACGCCCTCGGCGGTGGGCGACCGGCAGATGTTTCCGGTACAGACGAACAGAACCTTGGTCATGCTTGCTCCCCGTCGTTGGCTGCGCGGATATGGCGCGTCACCATGTGATAATCCTTGCGCGGTCCGCTGACGGACCATTCGGTGATCCACTCGTCATGCCGCTCCACCCGGAACGAACCCCGGTAAATGTCGGCGCCGCAATGATGGACGGCATCGGCGCTGCCGGCCGTCAGGTCGAGCTCATGGAACGGCGTCCCGTCGTGGCGGAAGACTTGCGCCCGCCCGGGGCCGTCGGCAAAGGCGTAGCGGTAAGTCTGCTCCGCCGGCCCTGCATAGCCGCCCAGCCGCATCGTGCCGCTCTCGGTCAGCAGCAAGCCGCCGTCCGGCAGCGGCGCGAAGAGCGCCCTGCCCTCGAAACCGCCGTCCTGTCCGCTCCGCGCGTCCCTGACCGTACGGGAGATGCGCCACGCACCCGTCAGGAATGCGCGCAGGTCCGCGACAGGAAGCACTCTTGCGTTCGGCTCGACGGCAGCCACCTCTACACTCGACAACAAACGCTCCTTGTTCACGCTCCGGAAACTGCCGCCATGATCTTAAGCCCTTCCGACCGGATCGTCATCCTGACCGGCGCCGGTATCTCCAAGGAATCCGGCCTGGACACCTTCCGCTGCGCCGGCGGCGTCTGGGAACGCGTCCGGCTCGAGGACGTCGCGACACCTGAAGGGTTCGACCGGAACCCCGACCTTGTTCACCGGTTCTACAACGACCGCCGCGCCGGTCTGCTCCAGCCCGATATCCGGCCCAACGCCGCGCACGCCGCTTTGGGCCGGCTGGAGCGGGACTGGCCGGGCGAGGTTCTGCTGGTCACCCAGAACATCGACGATCTGCACGAGCGCGCCGGCTCCGCCAACCTGATCCACATGCATGGCGAGTTGCTGAAGGCCCGCTGCGGCGTCTGCGGCGAGATCTCCGAAATCCGCGCCGACCTGTCGGTGGACGACGACTGCGCCGCCTGCGGCGCTATCGCCGAGATGCGGCCCCACGTGGTCTGGTTCGGCGAGATGCCGCTGGAGATGGAACGGATCTACGCCGCCCTGGCCGACTGTGCCCTGTTCGTCTCGATCGGCACGTCGGGCAACGTCTATCCGGCGGCGGGATTCGTCCAGGAAGCGCGGATCAACGGCGCCCATACGGTCGAGTTGAACCTGGAACCGTCGGAAGGCGCTACCCTGTTCGCCGAGAAGATCTACGGCGCCGCCACGGCTGAAGTCCCGGCCTTCGTCGACCGCATCCTGGCGGCCCGATGACGGGAGGGGATCGCGCCGCCGGTCTGGCGGCGCTGGTGGAGAAGGCCCGGGCGTGCCGGGTCTGCGAAGCGCATCTGCCGCTCGGTCCCCGCCCTGTCCTGCGGGCAAGCGCCACGGCGAAGCTTCTGATCGTCGGGCAGGCGCCCGGCACGAAGGTCCACGAGACCGGCATCCCCTGGAACGACGCTTCGGGCGACCGGCTGCGCCGCTGGCTGGACCTTGGCCGCGACACTTTCTACGACGAGAACCGGATCGCCATCATGCCGATGGGGCTGTGCTATCCCGGCATAGACAAAAACGGCGGCGACAGCCCGCCCCGGCCGGAATGCGCACCGCTCTGGCACCCTCCCCTGCTGGCGCTGATGCCGCAGGTCGAATTGGTGCTGCTGGTCGGCAGCCATGCCCAGGCATGGTATCTGGGCAAGCGGCGCCGCAAAACCATGACCGATACGGTCGCGGCTTGGCGCGAATACCTTCCCCGCTTCATCCCGACGCCGCATCCGAGCTGGCGGAATACCGCGTGGCTGAAGCGCAACCCCTGGTTCGAGGCGGAACTGGTGCCGGAACTGCGGGAGCGGATTGCGCGGATGCTTTGAGCGTGCCGGCTTTCTCGCCGGTCAGTCCGGCTCGGCGGCCTCGATCGCTTCCATGTCGTCGTCGGAAAGGCCGAAATGATGGCCGATCTCATGGATCAGGACATGGCGGACCAGATGGGCCAGATCCTCGCCGGTCTCGCACCAGTAGTCGAGCAGCGGCCTGCGGTACAGGTAGATCATGTCGAGATCGCTGGGCGTG
>NZ_JCACHA010001007.1:0-6193 GCF_059503625.1 Skermanella sp. | reverse complement strand
GTCTTTTGATTCTTCGTAGTGACTCGTGTCAGTGGGCTGGACAGCGGAGTCACTTTCCTCTGACACCCTGCCGTCCGCTTCGCGGGCCTCTCGAGGCAGTCCGTCCTGAAGGCGATAGCGGCTGGCCCGCTGCCGGCCCTCGACATACTGCCGGTCATGCAGGATGAGCCCCTGCCCTTCCAGCTCGGCAATCGCGGCATGAACCCAAGCGCGCGAGCGCTCCAAGTCTAATGCTATAGTTTCCTGCCGGACCCAGATCCAGCCAGCCCGGTCGGCATAAGTAGAGAGAGTGGCGTAGACAGTCTTGGCGGCGACGGAGAGTCCCGGTCGGCGCATGACCGATGCGGACACGGTTCCCCAACGGCTGCCCTTTAGCTGAGCGTCCATGTTGTCTCCTGCGGAGGGAAAAAGCCCGCGGCAGACGGCATTCACCACTGCAAAAACTCCGACGGGAATCGGATTGCGCTTGTCGGGTGCTTCGGATTCGACTACGGTTCAGTTGTCTAGGCTGTGCGTAGTTGGATCCGTCCGCTGCTCACGTTCGGAAAGCCCGCTCTAAAGAGCGGGCTTTTCTGACTCTACGTCATCACTGAATTCTCCTCGTTCCGGGCATCGCTCGATGTAATCGAACAGGGGCGTGGCTTCCGTCTGGGCGTATTGCGCCGGAGGTCTAGCTTGGCCAGACTTCCGGGGAACCTTGCCTTTTCTTGATGCTTTCATTTCAAGGACGAAAGGCGTGGTCCGGGTTCGCACGATCACCTTCTGGTTGGCGACTGAGGGCCGGCCGGCCGCTCGCCGCTCCCTCGTCTCATACTCGTTGAGAATGACAAATTCATATTCCGGAAGGCCGGTTGCGCCGACCTTTTGCAGATATGATTTGAACTGGCGGACCGCCATGTCGCTGCCGGTCTTTCCGTGCAGTGTCCCGATTGTCGTATGCCAGGGTGTGCCTTGGACACACTGAACATGCGCTAGGTCATAGAGGCGCCTTTCAATGGGACCCAGGTAAAAATAGGTGTCGGGTATGGCGAGCATGTCGCCATCCTGTAAGATAGCCTTGTGCAGCCACTCGCAGAGAACAACGCAGACAAAGGTGCCGCCCTCGTCGCTGTCTTCACGTGATTTGACATAGGTTCCTTCGCTGAGCCAGTTGAACCAGCCCCTCGTCCGCTCGCCGCCCGTCCTGATCGTCGTCCGGATCGATGTCGTCCGAAGCCGTTCGACGATGTCTTCCACCCGGTCATAGCCGCTACCGCGGCTGCGGCTCGTCGCCTCGCAGAAATCGCTGAGGGTGAAGGTGAACGTCCTGTTTTCCCGATTTTTGTGATCGTTGGCGATTTCCGGATTGGTCTTGACGCGCTGCTGAAGCAGCGAAGCGATATACAGCAGCATATCACGATCGTAGATGGTCGCGATTCCGTTGCCATCGACGGCTTTGACCTCAACCACGATAGACTCGTCGCCGGTCGCTTCCTGGTACTTCAGGTTCTTGCGTCGCGGGGTCTTGCTAAGGTCGAAGAAGGGAAAGGCCAAAAATTTGCGGTCGGACTGGACACCACTCTGAAGCGGGCTGTCCAGCAGAGGAAGCTGATAGTCGACGTTGGACCGTCTTTCCGGAACAGTCGCACGCCGAGTACGGCTGGCCGTCTTTGCTTTCTTTCCAACAATAACATCCGACACAGCAGCCTCCGTGAACCTCTGATTGCTAACGTGAAACATGTTCAAGAGGTATGTCTAGCGTGAGAGTGCGCCCATCACAGACGAAACCTAAACTTTCGTGCGCCCATCGCAGACGGAATGTCCGATCATCGATCCTTCCCCTCAGGAACGACCGGCGGTGCTCGTGCTGTGCAACGCCTGAAGGCGCGGCAATCCAAGAAATCTGCGCCTATCACAGACGGAAACAGCGGCCTGAGTCGGGACTCGCGGGAATGTTTGAACTGAGTTGGCCGATCAGACGACGTACTGCGCCCATCGCAGACGATATCGCAGTGGCATCGCCTCTACCCAGTGCCCAGCTGCGCCCATCGCAGACAAAATGGACCGGCTTTGGATTACCGTAACTGGTCCTGCGCCGATCGCAGACAAAACCGCCCGACCGTCCGCAACAAAAAAGCGAACTAAAGCAAGTAAAATATATCTTGTATTTAATAAAGATTTTTTTTAAGATTTGTGGTGGATGATTGACCAGCCTGCCCGAGGCCAGCATTCGGACTGTTTACATGTAAACGACGGGGCATGTCGGACACAGGTCCGGCGCTTTTTCTCGTTCTTCTCCTCCGGAGCTATCATCGCTTTGCCATATCCGGTACAACGGCCCACAACAGCGTTGGAGGGATGTTATGGACGCTTCGGTGGGTGATAAGCCAATGTCAAAGCGAAAATCACGCGGTGACCTGCCCAACGTGTCCGCGCGGCAGGCACAGGCCGTCCCACATCCACACAGCAAGGCATCGAAAATATTCAAGGTTTTGCTCGTCACCAGTCCGAAGGGTGGGGTATCCAAGACTTCAACCGCCCGCAATATCGCAGTGGCGGCTGCACAGGACGGCTTGCGTGTTGCGACAATTGACCTCGATCCTCAGGGAACTCTTACCAGATGGTGGGGGAAACGCCCCGAAGAGGGGGTGGCGGCTATTCAGCACCATGCTTCGAGCATTGGCGACGCGACAGGCGCCATGAAGGAGGTTGCCGATGTGGATCTGCTGATCATCGACACTCCGACATCAGTCGAAGAATACATGGATGAAATGAAGCACCTGATCCTGTCGGCTGATTTCATCCTCGTACCCGTTGGTCATACCGGCGACGATATAGACTCCGTATCGCCATGGATGGGCGTTTGTCGTCAGCTTGGCGGACGGGCCGCCTACTTGCTGGCAAAGGTCAACCGGCGCGCCAATTCTTTTCTCGCTGCCAAGCATGAGTTGGTTGAGACTGGCGATTTATGTCCAATTGAAATCCCGACATACGAGGATGTCCATGTTCTCGGACGGAAGGGATTGGGCGTTGCTGAGGTAGCCGGCGCAAAAGGCTCTGCAGAATATATCGGCGTCTGGCGATATCTGCGTAACCAGATGGAGATTTAAGCGATGGCGATGATCACCAAGGCCCAAGCCAAGAGAATGCCCGACATCCGGGTAGAAAAGGCTCTGGACTCGTTGGCTCCTCTTCACTCGCGACAGCAGTTCGTAGCTGACATCCGGGGACAGTGGGAGGAAGTCCGCAAACGCTTCCTGCATATTGGCCAACGGTTGACTGAAGCTCATGCAGCTCTTGGGCGGGATGAGTATGAAGATTTGATCAATGGCCGCGAGTTGCCCTTTGGACGATCGGTAGCTGTGCAACTGCGTTCCGTGTATGAAGCGGTACGGGATGGGCGACTGCGGCGTGAGGAGCTTCCCGGAAGTTACGCGACCGCATATCAGGTAATTACCTTAAGTGACGAAGAGATCGATCTTGCCCGCAAGCGTCATCTGGTCCACCCTGAAGTGTTACGGCGAGAGATCGTCGCTTTCAAGCAATCGCTGCGTGAAACTTCCGAGAGCCAGAGCAAGCGTGAATGGCGGCTTCGCCGGTTAGCTACCGAAAAAGCTCGTTTGATAAAAAGATTGCGCATGATTGACGACGAAATTGCGCGTGTCATGAGAGGTGATGGTTCCGCGAATGAAGAGCCAGAAAGCGGCATGATTGATGGCAATAACAAAGCCTTTGAAGTTGCAAAATGAACTTAATTTATCGCTGCCGTGTGTTTACATGTAAACAGAACCATCCTTCGATGGGAGTTTGACACAGAAATCCGGGAGCGAGCGGAATGCGCCCTATTCTGCCGAACGCAGGCCATCCAGCAGGAGACGTGCCTGCCCAACTCGGTCATGATGATGGCCTCGCAGACGACCTTGGCCTCAGTTTTCCTGTGTCGGCAGAGTCCGGGCATGTAGGCCTCGACCAATAACGTTTTTGTACCGTAACATCGCCACTTCAGCCAATGAGCCCTTTTCGTCGTTCACCGCGCGCCGGCATCTTGGGCGAATACCATGGGCGGCGTTATCGTGGCATCTGGCCAACTCGTTGGTCTTGACCATATCGGTGAGTGCGTCGGCCGTAGAGGGACTCGCGTCGATTCACTGCCTGGACTACCAGACCAGCTCCACGATGTGCTGCCGGACTTCTTCGAACTGCTACAGGAGATTGAGGCGCAGCGCGTCAATGAGCCGGTGCAGGGCTGGGTAGCGCTTCTTCAAGCGTGGCCCTGCCTCGTATCACCTCCGCTGTTCCAGTGTGCGCCGCATAGGGTAATCGTCACTTGGAAAGGCGGATTCCAGTTCGCGGGCGAAGCTCCCCTTTCCTCGAGACCAGCGTCGTGCACCTCCGACAGATCCGTGATGGCTGGAACGTGCTGGTAACCGCCTGACCATGGGGACCGTCAACGGAATGGGGGTCAGGCAGCCATAGCCGTTTCGGAGGCGGGACTGGCTTTGAAGAGCTGTCCGAAGCCGGAGCCGAGTTTGCCGTTGAGAACGGCGCAGCGGACCTGGAGCAGGAGATCAGCGCCGCGTCGTGTCCAGCGCATCTGCTGGGACTTGTTCATGCGGCGGTTGACCAGGAAGTTGGCCGTTGCTTCGGTCAAGGAGGTGCCGACCCGCAGACCGGCGCGATGACGTTCGGCATAGTTGACCAGCCAAGTGCTTTGACTGGAGAGATAGTGGTCGATCTCGCGCAGCGCTTCCACAATCGGCGCCACGCCTGATCCCTTTTCCGGCCGCCTTCGTGAAAGGCCGGCATGACGTCGCGGATGCGCTCAAGGGTGATCTGCGCGTCCTTGGCCTTGCCGTTCCAGATCCGCCAGTGCAAGCGGTCGACCTCCGTGACGATCACTGCCCTGGCGTGCTCCCGCTCCGGCGTGTCGATCGGTAGAGTGCCGGCTGTCTTTTCGGCATGGTGCAGCCGCATGGCGATGTGGAACCAGTCCAGAAACGGCGGCTCGGTGACGCCGGCATTGACCAGGATCGAGCGCAGCTCGGAACAGCCGTCGGTGAACGCGCTGATCTCGGTCTCCTGTGCCTGACCGACCTCGGCTAGGCTGCGCTGGATCAGCGCCACGATCGAGGTGTCGGTCTTTGCCACGGCGGCGAAAACCTGCCGGGCTCCCCCGGATGCCTCGACATTGCCGAGCCGGACTTCGAGATGGCGCTGGCCCTCCTCGCAGCTGCGGATGAAGGTCGAGTCCAGCGACAGGGTGATCGCCGGGGCGGCGGCTGTCGGTTCGAGCGCGGCGGCGTCGCGCAACGCCTCGCCGAACTTCAGGGTGCAGCCACGCATGCTTTCATGGCTGATCCCGGCATCGACCGGCAGAAGGTGCCCGAGCACGCCGGCCGCAACCCGATAGGGCATGAGGGTGGACAGGTGGGCTTGGAGCTGAGCGAGCTCAGGCGTCGATCGGCAGCGCGCTGGCCAGTCGACAGCGGCCTTCCTCGTGCCGCAACCGGCACAGCGGAAGCGTGGCAGGCGGACAGTGACCTGGCCGAACAGGGTGGCGATCTGACGCGGGCGGTAGTCCTTGAGCTGACACACTGCCGCGCATGACCGGCAGCTCGGTCGCCAGATGGCAAGCTCCCGGCACTGGGTCGCGACGACTTCCTGCTGGATGAGAGCCAGAAGCTGCTTGCCTTGCGACAGAGTTACGCCCAGAGCCGCGATGTCGCCAGGATCACTTCGACCTACGATCTCCAGCACGTCGACACTGCGGCTCGAACCGTCAATCCCAGTTTCGACCAAGCGCAAAACCAACTTCATCCTCAGTCCCCAGCCGCTGAAACGTACGGCCGGTCATAGCTTGCTCAGCACTACTCCCCCATTCCTTTGACAGTCCCATATGACGACACGCCGGCGCGAGAGCAGTGCCGCGTCTTGGTCGAGAATATCGAGTGCTTACCACCAATCCCCCGCCGTGACAAAGACCGTCTTGCAATCGATATCGATACCGGCCGACAGGAAATCGTACATCCGCTTCTCGATCGGCGATTCTGGTGGCACGACTTCGTCTATCTCATAGCGTTCATAGATAGGCCTAGATATCGACAGTGCCATGATCCATCGTTCCCCGATCATTGGAAAAACCGGGAACGGGATTGTGGCACGTTTTCCTAATGCGTGTCACCGAGTTCTATATTTGATGCCCCCCGGCGGCCCG
>NZ_JCACHA010001006.1:0-6206 GCF_059503625.1 Skermanella sp. | reverse complement strand
AGGCCGCAGGCGCGAGCCTGCTCTACCTCCCGCCCTACAGCCCCGACTTCAACCCGATCGAGCAAGCCTTCGCCAAGCTTAAGGCTGCGCTCCGCACAGCGGCCAAGCGCAGCCTCGACGGCCTGTGGACTGCCATCGGCCGCATCATCGACACCTTCTCCCCAACCGAGTGCGCCAACTACTTCGCCGCCGCCGGCTATGACGCAGACTGATGGGAAAACGCTCTAGATCCGCCCACGTGCTTCCATTGTGGGCCGGACCAAGTGCTCGATGAAGTTTTGCAGCTCGGATTGGCGCAAGCGTGGGTCGGTGACTTGCTCATCAAGGCCGAGCTGCCAAGCCAAATCACGGCGAGCAGGCTCGCGGTGCAGTGCCTCGATGCGGCGAGCGTAGTCTTCCACCGCATCTGCGTCGCGGGCGAGCCCCTCCTGCACCAAGTCCCCCACTTGGCGTCGCAGTGCCGCAGCGACCTCGCCTAGCGTCAGTTCGGGGTGGTACTGCACACCCCAGAACACCCCTTCCAAGTGCCGAATCTCGGCCGCCTGCACCGCACTCACGCCATTGCCAGCGAGCAGGACTGACCTCTCGGGCAGCCGCTCGACCTCATCGCTGTGGATTGCAGGTGCGTCCCAGGCGGCCGGGCGCCCAGTCAGCAGAGGGTGAGTGCGCCCCGCCGTGGTTGCCACGATGCGCCGGGCGAAGGCCACCTCGTGCCCGCGTCGGTTTTCCCGGACCGCTCCACCAGCTGCCGCCACAGCGACCTGCAGTCCGGCGCAGGAGCCGAAAGAGGGAGTTCCCGAGGCGAAGACAGTGCGCATGAAGGCGAGCTGACGCGCAACCTCGGGGTTGTCTTGATACACGTGCAGCGGTGAGCCGGTGAGGAACACCGCATCGTAAGCCGCTAGTGCGTCGCGGTTAGGTACCTGTACACCATCCTCCGCAGGGCGGACGAGATCGCAAGCAGCATCGGGTGCGAGGGCACGCAGCGTATTCAGATAGGTCTCGCCGCTGCTACATCCTACACTGGCGCGGCGTCGTTCGCGCTGCTCAAGCGTCTCGCTCTCGGCGATGAGGAACCGGGGCATTGTGACCTGCGGGCGCCACTTCCTACCCAAGGATATCAGGGCCGGTTCGGGTTCGCGGCCCGGTCGGCAGCGCGTCCGGCCGCCTCGGCCGGCCCGCGCGATGGGTCGAGCGTGTCGCGGGTGCGTTGCGCAGGGGTGGGATCGGCGGTGCGTGAGGGCACCGAGGTACCGGGATCGGCACAGGCCGCGGCAAGGACCAGCAGGGCAAGAAAGGTCGAGGCGAGGCGCACCACTGGCATCTGCAAAACTCCGTTGGGGACCAGTTCTTCCTTAGTGGTGCCAAATCGCGGTCGCGCAAGGCTACGGGACGCTTGAGCCGCACACCGTTCTCGGAAATTCTGTCATAAATTATGGACCGCTTCTGCCTCGATACGACGCAGCCGGCTCCTGCTGTAGCGTGTTCGATCTGCCTCTCGGTTGCGACCTCGGCACCAGCCGGACGGCGCGGCTCACTCCAGCGCAAGCGCAGCCTTTGGCCTTGGCTTTACACGACTCCAGTGCACGAACGGTTGTGTTGAGGCGCGGTTCTCCGAGCGCGGCCCAAGCGACCTCGACGGCGCGCGGCATACCAAGTTCGGCCATGGAAGTCAGGGCGCTGACGGCGATCTCTCCGTCGGTGCGCTGCGCACCAAGGCTCCGGGGACCGAAGAGCATTCCCGAGAACGCGGTTCCATCGTGAGTGGGCCCACTCCGCCGCATCGCGGCGCCCGTAGCCGGTGACGCGCTCCTGGGTGCGACGGCCATCCTGCGCGACCTGTCAAGCGCGCCGCCCGCGTCTGATCAGAAAAGCGAGTTTGGCGGCCGCTCCCACGTCGGGTGCCTTCGGTCGGAACACACCCTCGGCGTTCGGCAGCACCTGCCTGTGCTCCACGACGGCACGATAGGTCGGCTCGCCCGCATACCCCGTGTCGACGTAAACGTGCCGGATCCGGTTGGTGGTGCGGTCCAGCAGCACCAGCATGGGGTGTGTACATCGCCTCTGTCGAACTGCAGCGTCCGACCGCGGCGGGACAACTTCATGTGGTCAGGAAATGGCCGGGCGAAGCCGACGAGGGCGAAGATGAAGCAAATCAGACCCTTGGCCTGACGCAGGACGAGGCGATAGACGGCCCGGACGGCAAATGCCGCCGCGATCGCGGTGTCTGTGAAGGTGCGGCAGCCGGCCGGTGCACGCCACCCTTTGACTGCCTCGGGCGAGATCCATAATCGGACGCCGGCCCGTCGCAAGAGCGCGCAGTCATACGCTGCCCAGTTCCGAACTCTGTACCGCGCTCGCGGCCCACCCCGACGACTCCGCACCGCCATTGCACGGTCCCGCCCCTGCGCTCACCCCAGAGCCGAGCCCATCAAGGCAGCCCCTGCAAGGGCGACGCACCAAAGCCCCCACACACCCATTGATGGGTGAAGCTCATGCACCAACGCGTCCGGCTAGACTATTCCAAGACTCGAAATTCAACCTACCTCCTTCCAATACACGCGAAAGTAGCGGTCGACCGATGTTCGGTGCGCCATTTTTGAGATTCTAGGAGGGCTGGGAATGGACGGCGCTGCGAGGAGGGGAGCGCTTTCGGGAGATCTACGCTCCAGACACAGGGTCGGAGGATCCTCATGAATGGGGACACACCGCCCGATACCTTGGGGCACACCTCCGCCGCTGCTGGTTTTCCGGACCGGGTAGCAGCACTAGGCGTGGCCCTGCTCTCCGCCCTCGTCCTCGCCGTCGTCGCGCCGATGGCGGGCGAGAGGTGGGCTGTCGTTCCAGCCTTTATCCCGGCCTACCAATCAGCTGTCGCCATCAACGATTTGGTCACGGCGGCGCTGCTTTTCGCGCTCCACCGAGAGACGCGGCGTGGCCCGATCCTACTGCTTGCCGCAGGCTATCTCTATACGGCCCCGCTCGTGATCGCACACGCGCTCAGCTTCCCCGGGCTTTTCGGACCAGAGGGCCTTATCGGTGGCCCGCAGACAACGGTCTGGCTATGGCTCGCCTGGCATGGACCCTTCCCAGTTATTGTCCTCGGTTACGCGATGCTTGCAGATTCGGCGAACGACCGGCCCAGCCACAAAGGCGCTGCGACCGCGGCCGTCGTGTTGCCGTTCGTCTTGGCCGGTTTGGCCGTCTATCTCGCAGCAGTACTACATGAACACCTACCTGTGCTGTTGGATAACAACGGCTACATCGCGGGCGTGACGCGGCCGGTGCTCGCCATTCCGCTTGTGGCGAGCCTGCTCACGCTCGCGGTAATCGCCGCGCGCACGCGGCTGAGGAGCGCACTCGACCTCTGGCTTGCCGTGGCGATGGGGGCGTGGGCGGTGGAGATTCTGTTAAGCGCCGTTTTGAACTCTGGCCGCTTCCAGGCTGGCTTCTATGTCGGTCGCCTCTACGGCCTCCTCGCCTCCTGCACCGTCCTCGTCTCGCTGCTGCTGGCGACGGCCGGGTTGCACGGCCGGCTCGCCCGGGCACTTGTCGGTGAGCGTGACAAGGCACGGGCGGCACTTCACGCGAGCGAGGCGCGCTACCGCCTCCTCGTTGAGAGTGCACACGGCTTCGCCATCATCACCTTGTCCCCAGACGGTACCATCACCGGCTGGAATGCTGGTGCCGAGGCGCTGATGGGCTACCCGGAGGTGGAGGCCATTGGCCAGCCCGGTGCGGTTCTCTTCACACGGGAAGACCGTGCGGCGGGAGTACCGGAGGACGAACTTCGCAGTGCAGAGGAACACGGCCGTGCCGAGAACGAGCGCTGGCACCTGCGCCGCGACGGCACCCGGTTTTGGGGCTCGGGTCTGGTCATGCCGCTCGCCGATGGTGGCGGTTTCGTGAAAATCTTTCGCGACCGCACAGTGGAACACAGGGCGACTGAACGTCTACGCGAGGGCGAGGAGCGGTTTCGGGCCTTGGTCGAGGCATCCGCACAGGTTTTCTGGGCCACGGCTGCCGACGGGCGCGTGATCGAGGACAGCCCCTCATGGCGCGCTTATACCGGTCAGGGAGTGGCCGAGTGGCTTGGTTTCGGCTGGCTCGATGCAGTCCACCCCGCGGACCGGGAGCGCGTGGAAGCGGTATGGCGCCGCAGCGCCGAGGACGGCTCCCGCTACGAAGTCGAGTACCGCCTCTACCATGCTGGGAGCGAGGCGCACCGGTGGACGCTCGCACGCGGTGTACCACTGCGCCGGCCGGATGGAGGCGTGCGTGGTTGGGTTGGGATGAACACCGACATCCATAACCGACGTGCCGCCGAGGAGCGGCAATCCTTGCTTGCACGCGAAGTGGACCATCGTGCGAAGAACGCGCTGGCCGTCGTTCAAAGCGTGTTGCGGCTGACGCGCGCACCGGACCAGCGTGCTTATGCCCTAGCAGTGGAGGGAAGGGTGGCGGCACTGGCTCGCGCGCACACGCTGCTCGCCCGGGAGCGTTGGGCCGGTGCCCGGCTGCAGGTGGTGCTCGCGCAGGAGCTCGCTCCCTTTGCAGGGCCAGCGGGTCACGAGGCTGCCATCGCGGTGCGCACTGAGCTCGAAGGGCCTGATCTCCTGCTTCCGGCCATCGTCGCTCAGCCTCTATCCATGGCGGCACACGAACTGGCGACGAATGCGGCCAAGTACGGTGCATTGTCCATGCCGGGTGGCCGTGTACGGGTTTCCTGGCAGCGCGACCCGGACAGCTCATTGCGGCTACGCTGGGAGGAACGGGGTGGCCCCACAGTACCAAGCCCTCCGCGTCGACGTGGCTTTGGAATGGGTGTGCTGGACGCCACCATCCGTGGACAGCTCGGTGGCAAAATCGGTTTCGAGTGGGCGTCGGAAGGACTGACCTGCGAAGTTCTCGTGCCTGGTAACCGCCTCGTCGAAAGCACTTGGCCTTGGATCACATCGCCCGCGCCAGCCGAGCCTGCTGCGACCTGGGCGGAGCCGGCCGCCGGGGCGCTTGAGCGGCGCTCTCGTCCGGATACGGCGACCGGCTGGACGCGTCAGCGGGTACTGATCGTCGAGGATGAGGCATTGGTAGCGCTCGACACCGCCGCAACGATTGCCGCACTCGGCTATGAGGTGGTTGGGCCGGCGGCAAATTTCGACGAGGCGCTGCATCTGGCTGCCGCAACACCGCCACCCGACGCCGCCGTGCTCGACCTCAATCTCGGTGGCGAGGTCTCGATGTCGATAGCGGATCTGCTTGTTGCACGCGGTGTGCCAGTGGTGTTTGCCACCGGGTACGCCGATCTGCCGGAGGACGCCCGGCGGCACGCGCTGGCACCGCTCCTGCGCAAGCCAGTGTCAGCTATAGAACTTGGGGCTGCATTGCGGAAGTTTCTCTCGGCCGACGCCCCGCCACGGTGACGAGGTGCGACGATCCAAAATGGTGCAACGGCATTAGCCGGTCCATTCATGGTGCAGCCAGGTGAGTTGACGGGTCACCGCAGCAGTCAGTTTCAGCCTGTGCTTCCCATCAATCGTCTTAGGCATGTCGCCGATGACGCTACCCATGAAGCTTTCCCAGACGCCTCAGGGGTGCCCTCAAGAGTCTTCAGGTTCTCGATCAAGGAGTAACGGCACCGCGTGTGCAAGGGCCTGCAGCACGTGCTGGCTGAGTTAGCCCGATTCTACCAGATCATCAATCGGGTGCAGTGTCATCGGTGCGGCTGCGGCTATCACGATCGAAGTCAAAGAGAGGCGGCGATAGAGCAGGTTATGCCTGCCATTGTGAAAAGACGGATGTTATTGTGTGGCCCTTAAATGAAGGCCTGCGCCGTTGGAGTGGATTGCCGGGCTGGCTGCCTTCGCCCTGATTATCTGGCTGATGTTGGAGAACAAGACGTTCCGCTACGTCGTTCTCGACTTGGTCGCCGTGATCGGCATCCGAGGCTGGAATTGGTATGAGAAGACCCAGGCGGACGAACGCCGCGCCTACACTTTGATCCGACCCTCCGAGATCGAGTTCCGGGATATTGTTTGATCCCAGGATTTGATGGTGCAGTCTTCCGGCAGGCGTGGAAGGACGCACTATGGGCCAGGTTCACCATGGGAGCGCCACAACGACAACGGCGGTCTGTCGAGCGATACAGCATAGGCAAGAGAGCCTGAGAGGGCTCGCCAGGCGCTACGGGATCAACCCCAAGACCGTGG
>NZ_JCACHA010001005.1:0-6211 GCF_059503625.1 Skermanella sp. | reverse complement strand
CCGACCTACACAGGCAAAGGCATTCGCACAGGTCAATCTCTTCGGCCCTTGGTATCACTCCCCAATCCGGAAGGAAACGCCATGGCCGCCAGCATGGACGAGTGCATCCGTAACTGCACCGAGTGTCATACCATCTGCGTCAAGACCGTAACCCATTGCCTGGGTGTCGGTGGCAAGCACGCCGATCAGGGGCATATCCGCATGCTGCTGGACTGCGCGCAGATCTGCGCCACCAGCGCCGACTTCATGACGCGCGGCAGTCCACATCACCGGCTGACATGCGGAGCCTGTGCGGAGATATGCCAGCAATGCGCGGACGATTGCGAGCGAATGGCTGGAGGCGACCAGCAGATGCTTCAATGCGTCGAGATGTGCCGACGCTGCGCCGCGTCCTGCCGGGACATGGCGGCATAACCGGGATCAGGCCCTTCCACGGCCACTCGAACGGCGGCGCGAGGCGATGAACAGCATCGTCGCCAGCGCCGCTACGCCTGTTCCGATCCCGATCGACAACACCACGGCAATCCCTATGGTCGCCGTTCCGACGAGAACGAGCAATAGGAGCCACACTCCCAACGCCACGATAGCGCGGTCGGACATCTAAACACCCCTGTACCTGTCTCCCTTTTGCGGGAACTATAGGCCGGGCAGGGGAAGCGCCGCACGCGGCAAGCTGTCGCTGGGTAAGCTATGGTTTCTTTTTTATAAAATTCAAATAAAAAGTTCTCGGTTGAAACATACTTGGCTAGCCCCATATAGCCCGCGACTTTTCGAACGAAATCAACAGTCAGCGGCGCCGGAGGGGCATCATGAAACTCGCGGATGAAGTCCGCCGATGCTGAGCGCTATTCTCGGCATCTTTATATGGTCGCTGCTGGCACCAATTGTCGCACGAAGATTGCCCCGGATTGCCGGCTGGGTGCTGGCGGTCGTTCCGGCGGCGGCGACTATCTGGTTCGCCGGCTTCATCCCCGAGATCGCGGCGGGCGGGGCCGTGCGCGAAGCCGTCGCCTGGATACCCGGTCTGGGCGTCAACCTGTCGTTCTACCTGGACGGACTGAGCCTGACCTTCGCGCTGCTGATCTGCGGCATCGGCACGCTGATCGTGATCTATTGCGGCGGGTACCTGCACGGCGATCCGATGCTGCCGCGCTTCTTCCTGTTCATCCTGGCCTTCATGGCGTCGATGCTGGGCGTCGTTCTGGCGGACAACATCATTTCGCTGATCGTCTTCTGGGAGTTGACCAGCGTCACGTCCTTCCTGCTGATCGGCTATCTGCACGACAGCGCGCAGTCGCGCCGCTCCGCCTTGCAGGCGCTGCTGGTGACCTCGATGGGCGGATTGGTGATGATGGCGGGGCTGATCCTGCTTGGACTCACCGGCGGTTCGTTCGAGCTGACGGAACTGGCCGGTCAGAGCGGGATACTGCGGGAGCACCCGTATTACCTGGCGATCCTGATCCTGATCCTGGCCGGGACCTTCACCAAGTCGGCGCAGTTCCCGTTCCATTTCTGGCTGCCCAACGCGATGGACGCGCCGACGCCGGTCAGCGCCTACCTGCATTCCGCCACCATGGTCAAGGCCGGCGTCTACCTGATGGCGCGGCTGGCGCCGACGCTGGGCGGGACGGAGGTATGGACCGTGACGCTGGTGTCGTTCGGAGCATTCACCGCCTTGCTGGGCGCCATCCTGGCGGTGCGCCAGACGGACCTTAAGCGCATCCTGGCCTATACCACGATCACGGCGCTGGGCCAGCTGACGATGCTGATCGGTATCGGCAACACCTATGCGGTCGAGACCTTCACCGTCTATCTGCTGGCCCACGCCTGCTACAAAGGCGCGCTGTTCATGGGCGTCGGGGCCGTCGATCACGAGGCCGGCACGCGGGAGGTGACGCAGCTCGGCGGATTGCTGGCGCTGATGCCGGTCACGGCTGCGGCGATCGGGCTGGCGGCGCTGTCGAACGCCGGCCTGCCCCCGTTCCTGGGATTCATCGGCAAGGAGTTCATGTATTCAAGCACCGTCGGCCTGGGCGACGGCGAGATGGCGCTGCTGGGCTGGCTTGCGACCGCCGCCATGGTCGCCGCCAATGCCCTGATGATCGTGACGGCGGGGCTGGTGTTCGTGAAGCCGTTCCTGGGACGCCGGACCGAGGCTGCCGGCCATGCCCACGAGGCGCCGGTCAGCCTGTGGCTGGGTCCGGTCGTTCTGGCGGGCATCGGCCTTGGGCTGGGCGTCTTCAACGGTGCGCTGGAGCGCTGGTTCGTGGCTCCCGTCGCCGCGTCGCTGACGGGCGCTCCCATGGATGTCCATGTCTATCTCTGGGGCGGCTTCACGGTGCCGTTGGCCCTCAGCACCGTCACGGTAGCGCTGGGCGCCTTGATGTATCTGGGATGGCCGCGGGTCAAGGCGGCGCTGGACGGCATCGCCGGCGCGCTGGGCTACGATTCGGACCGCGGCTGGGACCGGATCCTGAAGGGGCTGGTCAGGGTGGCGCTGCTCCAGACGCGGGTGATCCAGTCCGGCTACCTGCGCCACTACATCATGTTCACGATCGGCTTCACGACCCTGGCGGTGGGTGGAACGATGGTGGTCAAGGAGGCGGGCGTCGCCCCGTCGCTCAACGCGATGCTGGCTGCGCCCTATGCCGCCTGGGCGCTGTCCCTGACCGTGGTGGCGGCAACGGTGGCCGCCGTCATGGCGGAATCCCGGCTGGTCTCCATTCTGTCGCTGGGCGTGGTCGGCGTGGTGATCGCACTGATCTTCCTGCTGTACGGGGCCCCCGACGTGGCGATCACCCAGTTCATGGTGGAAACCCTGGTGGTCATCATCGTGGCCCTGGTGCTGGCCCGCCTGCCGCGCCTGACCGCCTTCGCAAGGCCCGACCGGCGGAGCGCCGTTCGCGACGGCGTCATCGCGGTCGCCTTCGGCGCCGTCGTGACGGCGGTGATGCTGGCCGTGATCGACCTGCCGATCCCGCTGGACCTCAGCGAGTATTTCGCGGAGCGGAGCTACACGGAAGGCTTCGGCCGGAACGTGGTCAACGTGATCCTGGTCGATTTCCGGGCGATGGACACGCTGGGCGAAATCCTTGTTGTGGCGACCGCCGGGCTCGGGGCCTTCGCGCTGCTGAAGGCCCGGCCCCGGCGGGAACCGCCCGGAGGCGAGAATAAGGCCGAGGTGAAGCCGGGAATGGGGGGAGACCGGTCATGATGGACAGCCTTATTCTGAGGACGGCGACCCGGCTTCTGCTGAGCCTGATGCTGCTGTTCTCCTTCTTCATCCTGTTGCGCGGCCATAACGAACCCGGCGGCGGCTTCATCGGCGGATTGATCGCCGCCAGCGCGTTCGCGCTCCACTCCATCGCCTTCGGTCCCAGGGCGCTGCGCACCGTTCTGGTGTTCGATCCCCGGTCGATCGCCGGGGTCGGCATGCTGTGCGCCATCGCCGCCGGGCTGTCTTCCGCCGTCATGGGCGATGCTTTCCTGACGGCCGGATGGCTGCATTGGGGCGAGGGCGACGCGGCGTTCCATGTCGGGACTCCCCTGCTGTTCGATATCGGCGTGTTCCTGGTCGTGATCGGCGCGGTGCTGACCATCGTGCTGGCGCTGGAAGAGGAGGACGTCTAGGTGGAAACCCTCGTTGCCTTCACGGTAGGCGTCATGGCCGCCGGCAGCGTCTACCTGCTGCTCAGCCATAACCTGGTGCGCGTGCTATTCGGCCTGATCCTGCTGAGCAATGCCGCCAACTTCGTGATCTTCGCGGCGGGCGGCATGACCGAAGGGCTGCCGCCGCTGATCGGGCCGGAAGAGAAGGCGCTGACCGGCGTCTATTCCAACCCGCTGCCCCAGGCCCTGATCCTGACCGCCATCGTCATCAGCTTCGGCCTGCTGGCCTTCGCGCTGGTGCTGGTCTATCGCGGCTATCAGGAACTGGGCACGGTGGACAGCGACCGCATGCGTCTGGCCGAGCCGCCGCACCCCGACCAGGACATTCCCGAGCCGGAGGAGCCCGGCCGGCTGCATGTGCGCGACGCATCCAGGCGGGTCGAAAATCTCGGGAGCCCCCAATCTTGAACGAGTCTATGGTGAGCGGGGTTATGTCGAGCTGGTATCTGGTGGCCCCCATCGCAGTCCCGATGACGACGGCGGTGCTGTGCATCCTGCTGTCCAGGCGGCGCGACCTTCAGCGGATCGTCAGCGCCGCCGGCGCGGGCGTACACTTGGTGGCGGCGGCGCTGCTGATGGCGCAGGTCTGGCAGGGCGGCATCCTGGCGGGGCAGATGGGCCAGTGGCCCGCCCCCTTCGGCATCACGCTGGTGGCCGACCATCTCAGCGCCGTCATGGTGCTGATCACCGGGATCATGGGCTTCGGCGTCGGGCTATACAGCCTGCGCGACGTCGACGAGAACCGGGAAAGGAACGGTTTCCATCCGCTCTACCACGTGCTGCTGACCGGCGTCACCGGGTCCTTCATCACCGGCGACCTGTTCAACCTGTATGTCTGGTTCGAGGTGATGCTGATCGCCTCCTTCGCGCTGCTGGCGCTGGGGTCGGAGAAGGTGCAGCTCGACGGCGCGATCAAGTACGCGGCGATCAACCTGGTCTCCACCGTGATGTTCCTGATCGCCGTCGCCGTCCTCTACGGGATGACCGGCACCCTGAACATGGCGGATCTGGCGGTGCGGGTGCCCCAGGTCGAGCAGCGCGGCATGATGACGACGGTGGCCGTCATGTTCATGATCGCGTTCGGCATCAAGTCGGCCGTGTTTCCGCTGTTCTTCTGGTTGCCGGCCTCGTACCACACCCCGGCGGTGGCGGTTTCCGCGATCTTCGCCGGGCTGCTGACCAAGGTCGGCGTCTATGCGCTGGTGCGCACCTTCACGCTGATCTTCACGGACGATGTCGGCTACACCCACGACGCCCTGCTGGTGGTGGCCGGGCTGACCATGCTGACGGGCGTGCTTGGCGCCGCCGCGCAGAACGAGATCCGGCGCATCCTGTCGTTCCACATCATCAGCCAGATCGGCTACATGATCATGGGACTGGCGCTCTACACGCCGCTGGGCCTGATCGGGGCGGTGTTCTATCTGGTCCACCACATCATCGTGAAGACCAACCTGTTCCTGGTGGCCGGCGTCGCCAAGCGGCTGACCGGATCGATGGACCTGAAGAAGATCGGCGGGCTCTACAAGTCGTCGCCGCTGCTGGCGGTCCTGTTCCTGATCCCGGCGCTGAGCCTTGCCGGCATCCCGCCGCTGTCGGGCTTCTGGGCGAAGTTCGTCCTGATCCGCGCCAGCCTGGAGATCGAGTCCTGGGCCATCGCCGCCGTCGCGATCCTGGTCGGATTGCTGACGATGTTCTCCATGACCAAGATCTGGGTCGAGGCGTTCTGGAAGCCGCACCCGGACGGCGACGACAGGAGCCTCAGCATCGGCGACCTGACGGTGAGCGAGCGGGTGCTGCTGGTCGGTCCGATCGTCGTGTTCGCGGGTTTGACCATCGCGATCGGTCTGTGGACGCAGCCGTTCCTCGATCTGGCGACGCGTGCTTCGGCCGAGTTGATGAACCCGGCCGGTTACATCGACGCGGTCCTGGGGGCTCGGCCATGACGCTGTTCATGCTCAATCTGGCGCTGGCCATCGTCTGGCAGGTGGTTACGGGTTCGTTCAGCCTTGGCGGGCTCGCGGCGGGCTTCGCCGTGGGATATGCCACGTTGTGGATCGCACGGCCGATGTTCGGCGACAGTCCCTATTACGGCAGGCTGTGGCGGATCATCGGCTTCTTCTTCTACTTCCTGAAGGAACTGGTCGTGTCGAGTCTCCGGGTCGCCTATGACGTGGTGACGCCGCCGATCCATGCCCGGCCGGGCGTGATCGAGGTGCCGATCGAGGCGAAGACCGATCTGGAAATCACGCTGCTCGCCAACCTGATCACGCTGACGCCGGGCACCCTGACGCTCGATGTGGCGCCGGACCGCAAGTCGCTTTATGTCCACGCCATGTTCGTAGACGATCCGGAGCAGATCCGGGCTGATATCAAGAACGGCATGGAACGCCGGCTGCTGGAGGTGATGCGATGAGAGACGACCTTTCGCCTTTCCTCAACTGGTCGATCGAGATCACCTTCATCCTTCTGCTGGTGTCGATCGTCATAGCCTTCGTCCGGCTGGTGCGGGGACCGTCGCTGCCCGACCGGATCGTGGCGCTGG
>NZ_JCACHA010001004.1:0-6225 GCF_059503625.1 Skermanella sp. | reverse complement strand
AAAGCAGGCTGGTGCCGGTAGAATGCTGGCTGCGCCCGACGATGCGAAGCTCGGCGGGAATGCCGTGGAGGCGCAGGTAGTTCATCAGCATCCGGTCGCGCGCCTCCGGGCAATCGGTCTCTCCGATCCGCAGCACATAGACATTGTCCGCCTGCGATAGCAGCGCATGGATATCGTGTTCGATACCCTCGACCGGGACCAGGATGGCCTTTATCGACATGGCGTTCCCCAAGTGGCTGGCCTTATTGATCGTACGCGGAACTGTCTCCTGCTGTAGAACAGGCCCAAGCTGGTCGGGCATCAACCTGGATCAACCATTGCAGCTTCGCCCTTGGACGGGGCAAGGTGTCGAGGCCTGCCACTTAGGTCTGAGTACCTCGGGAAGCCGATACTCTTTAGCTGGCCGGGATTGACCTGGAACAAGGCTGGATGGACTGGCGGCTGTCTAGATGCCGGCTGTCCGCGACCGTACCGTCACTGAACGAAGGGCCGATTATTCATGCGCGCAGCGCCTCTTCTTGGATCGATAGCCCTGATCGGGATAGCCGTCGGCGGATACGCCTACTGGAACGCTCAGCTCTCGGCGATGCTGCCCGCCGGCCTCGCAGTGGCCAATGGCAGGATCGAGGTCGAACGAATCGATATCTCGACGAAGCTTGCCGGCCGCGTCGCCGAGATCCGCGTCCGGGAGGGCGACGCGGTGTAGGGCGGCGATGTCGTCGCGCGCATGGACGTCACCGAGTTGCAGGCCCAACTGCTGGCCGCGAAGGCGGCTGTCCGGCGGGCTTTCGAGGCTACCGGCAAGGCCGAGGCCGAGGTGGCGATCCGCGAGGCCGAGCATAAGCTGGCCGAAGTCGAGTTGCGCCGCGCCACGGAGCTGGAACGCCGTTCCGCCGTGTCGACGGCCGAGGTCGATCGACGGCGGGCGCAGAGCGAGGTGGCCAAGGCCGAAATCCTGGGCGCCAGGGCGGCGGTCAGGGATGCCAGGGCGGCGAGGGAGGCGGCCGAGGCGCAGGTCGCCCAGATCGAGGCGACGATTGCCGACATGACCCTGCGGACGCCGGTTTCCGGACGGGTCGAATACCGCCTCGCCCAGCCGGGCGAGGTGCTGGCGGCGGGAGGGCGCGTCGTCACCGTCCTGGACCTGACCGACGTCTTCATGACGATCTTCCTGCCGACCGGCCAGGCCGGGCGCGTGGCGCACGGTTCCGATGCGCGCATCGTGCTCGACGCGGCGCCCAGCTACGTCGTTCCGGCCACCGTGTCGTTCATCGCGGCGGAAGCGCAGTTCACGCCGAAATCGGTCGAAACATCCAGCGAACGGGAAAAGCTGATGTACCGCGTCAAGCTGGCGATCGATCCCAAGCTGCTCGAAACGTACCGCGATTACGTCCGGGCCGGCCTGACCGGCAACGCCTATGTCAGGATCGACCGGACGGCGGAATGGCCCGCGAACCTTGCGCCGAAGCTCCCGCCGCCGCCCGATGCCGGTCCGGAGACCGCCAATGCTCCGTGAGACCCCTGGGGGCGATGCCGGTGCTATCGTGCTGGACGGTGTTTCTCACGGCTACGGGCGCACGGTTGCCCTTGCCGATGTCTCTCTCGCGATACCGGCCGGAACGGCGACCGCGGTCGTCGGTCCCGACGGTGTCGGCAAATCGACGCTGCTGGCGCTGATCGCCGGCATCAAGCGGGTGCAGGCCGGCAGGATTATGGTGCTTGACGGCGATATGGCCTCATCCTCCCATCGCGACCGCTCGGCCTCCCGCATCGCCTACATGCCGCAGGGTTTGGGTCGGAACCTGTATCCGATGCTTTCGGTCGTCGAGAACATCGACTTCTTCGGCAGCCTGTTCGGCCTGAGCGCCCCGGAACGGCAGGCGCGCATCGACCGCCTGCTGCGCGCCACCGGGCTTCATCCTTTTCCGGACCGCCCTGCCGGCAAGCTGTCGGGCGGAATGAGGCAGAAGCTGTCGCTGTGCTGCGCACTGATCCACGATCCGGACCTGCTGATCCTGGACGAGCCGACGACGGGCGTCGACCCGCTGTCGCGCCGGCAGTTCTGGAGCCTGATCGACGAGATCCGCGCCGGCCGTCCCGGCATGACCGTGCTGGTCGCGACCGCCTATATGGAGGAAGCCGAGCGTTTCGACCGGCTGGTCGTAATCGACGCGGGGCGCGTTCTGGCGACCGGCATGACGGCTGATGTGCTTGCCCATGCGGGAGCGAGGACGCTGGACGAAGCCTTTGCCGTTCTGCAGGGCAGGGTGTGGGAACCGGATGCCCCTGTGGGTCCGGAAACGCCTTCGGGGCCGGCCGGGAACGGGCCACCGGCCATTGTGGCGGAAGGACTGACGCGGCGGTTCGGCCAGTTCACCGCGGTCGATCATGTCAGCTTCGCGATCGGGCGCGGCGAGATCTTCGGCTTTCTCGGTTCCAACGGATGCGGCAAGACCACGACGATGAAGATGCTGACCGGCCTGCTGCCGGCCAGCGAGGGACGGGCCGAACTGCTGGGAAAGCCGGTCGAAGCGGGCGACATCGAGACCCGCATGCGCGTCGGATACATGTCGCAGTCTTTTTCCCTGTACGAGGAACTGTCGGTCCGCGCCAACCTGGATCTCCATGCCCGGCTGTACCGCATCCCGGCGGCGGAGATCGGGCCGAGGGTCGGCGACGCGCTCGACCGGTTCGATCTCTCCGGCGTCGCGGATGCCCGCCCTTCCAGCCTGCCGCTCGGCATCCGGCAGCGCCTTCAGCTGGCCGCCGCCTGCCTGCACCGGCCCGAGGTCCTGATCCTCGACGAGCCGACCTCGGGCGTCGATCCGGCGGCGCGCGATATGTTCTGGCGTCATCTCCGCGATCTGGCGCGGCACGACGGCGTCACCATTTTCGTCTCGACCCATTTCATGACCGAGGCCGAGCGGTGCGACCGCATTTCCCTGATGCATGCCGGGCGCACGCTCGCGGTCGGGACGCCGGCGGAAATCCGCGAGGCTCGGGGATCGGCATCGCTCGAGGATGCGTTCGTCGCCTGCCTGATCGAGGCTACGGGAGAGGACGCAGCGGCTGCCGAACCGGTTTCCGTTCACGACGCCGCGGCAGCCGACCGGACTGGCCTCGGCGCGTCGTTCGGGCGCATCCTGGCGTTCGCGCGCCGCGAGTTGAAGGAGATAGTGCGCGACCCGGTACGGATCGCCTTTGCCTTCCTCAGCCCCCTCGCCTTGATGATCACCTTCGGCTACGGCGTCACCTTCGACGTCGAGAATCTTCCCTTCGCCGTATTCGACCGGGACCAGAGCGCCTCAAGCCGGCAGTTCGTCGAGAGCTTCGCGGGTTCACGCTATTTCGAGCAGAAGCCGCCGATACGAACCGAGGACGGCATCGACCAGCGGCTTCGGTCCGGGGAGTTGCGGGTGGCCATCGATATTCCCCCGGCGTTCGGGCGCGACCTGCTGAACGGCGACCGGCCGGAAGTGGCGTTCCTGCTCGACGGCGCGATGCCGTTCCGGGCCGAAACGGCGCGCGGCTACGTCGATGGGATCGTGATGTCCTATGCTCAGGACTCCGCCCGCCGCACGGCGGGGGAGGCGGCATCGCCCTATCCCGTCGAGGTGGAGGCGCGGTTCCGCTACAATCAGGAGTTCCGGAGCGCGGTCGCGATCACGCCCGGCTGCATCATGATCCTTCTGATCATCATCCCCTCCATGCTGACGGCGCTGGGCGTCGTGCGGGAACGGGAGATGGGCTCCATCAGCAATCTCCAGGCATCGCCCGCGACGGTGGCCGAGTTCCTGCTGGGCAAGCAGATGCCGTATGTCGCCCTCGGCTTCCTGAGCTTCCTGGCGCTGACGATATTGGTGGATATCCTGTTCGACGTGACCGTCAGGGGATCGTTCGCGGCGCTGGCCCTGGGGGCATTGCTTTACGTATTCGCCGCGACGGGCGTCGGGCTGGTGGTGTCCACCGCCGTCAGGACGCAGGTCGCCGCGATCATAGCGACCGCCGTCCTCGTGACGGTGCCGGCGATCAACTTTTCGGGCTACCTGTACCCGGCGGCCACGATCGAGGGGGCTGGGCGCTACATCGGCCTCGGTTTTCCATCCCTCTGGTTCCAGAACATCAGCATCGGCGCCTTCGCCAAGGGGCGGCCGTTTTCGGATTTCCACCTTGAGTTCCTGGTGCTGTTCGCCTTCGGCGTCGGCTTTCTGGCGGCTGCAAGCCATCTGCTGAAGAAGCAGGAGCGCTGAATGAAGGTCTGGATTTCCAATGTCTTCCGCCTCGGCCTCAAGGAGCTGGCCAGCCTGGCCAGCGACAAGGTGCTGTTCGCCTTCATCGTCTATTCGTTCTCCTTTTCGGTCTACAGCGTGGCGACGGGCGTGAAGACCGAGGTCGAGAACGCCAGCGTCGCCGTCGTCGACGGCGACCGCTCCGCCTTGTCGTCGCGCCTGCGGGAAGCGTTCCTGCAACCCTACTTCCGGCTCCCGGCGATGATGGACCGGTCGGAGATGGACCCCGCGATGGACAGGGGGGAACGGACCTTCGTGCTCGACATTCCGCCGAGGTTCGAGGCCGATCTCCTCCGTGGGCGCCAGCCGCAGCTTGAGCTCAACATCGACGCGACCGCCATGACCCAGGCGGGAGTGGGTGCGGGCTACATCGAAGCCATCGTTCAGCGCGAGGTCATGGATTTCCTGCAGGAGCGCGGCGAGGCCGGAACAGTCCCGGTCAGGTCCGTGACACGGGCTTTCTTCAACCCGAACCTGGTGGGATCCTGGTTCCATTCCGTCATGTCGGTGATGGAGAACATAACGATCCTGTCGATCCTGCTGGTCGGGGCCGCCGTCATCCGCGAGCGGGAGCACGGCACGATCGAGCACCTGCTGGTGATGCCGGTGCGGGCAAGCGAAATCGCCTTCGCCAAGATATGGGCCAACGGGCTGGTCATCCTGGTAGCGGCCGATCTTTCGCTCCGCTTCGTCGTCCACGGAGCGCTGGATGTGCCGCTCGAAGGATCGATGCCGCTGTTTCTCGCGGGGGCGGCGACGTACCTGTTCGCCACGACGTCGCTCGGCATCCTGCTCGCCACCATCGTGCGGTCGATGCCGCAGTTCGCGCTGCTGGCTATCCCGGTCTTCCTGATCCTGAACATGCTGTCGGGTGCCACCTCGCCCATCGAGGGAATGCCGCCGGTCCTGCAATTCATCCTCCAGGCATCTCCCACGGTTCATTTCGTGAAGCTTGCACAGGCGGTGCTGTTCAGGGCCGCAGGTCTGGAGATCGTCTGGCGGGAACTTGCCATGCTGGCCGGCCTCGGCAGCCTCTTCCTGGCGGCTGCACTGGCCCGCTTCAGGACGATGCTGGCGGAGACCAATCAATGAGCGCCGATGCGGCGGCGGCGATCCCGTTCCCGGCCGCCGTCATGGCGGACCGGAGATCCGGCGGCTGACCGGCAGATACGTGTAAGGCATCTGCAGGTAGTTGAAGACGGGTACGTCCAGATAGGGCCGCAGCAGCTTCGACAGGTTCAGGCCGATGCCGACATACAGGAACTGTTTCCGCAGATCGACATCGCGGCGGTCGCTGTAGGCGGCGTAGTTGCGGGCCCTGAATCCGACATGGAGTTCGAGGTATTTCAGGTAAGGATTCTCGATGAAGTCGAAGCCCTCGGCCTTGAACGCTATCAGGTAGCTCAAGCGGTCGTAATCGGTGGTGACATCGAACTCCCGCTCGCCGCTCAGGAAGGGATTGTACTCGATGCGGAGGTCTATCCTGCGCGATACCTCGGGAAACGACCACATCAGATATCCGGCCGCGGCCCCCAGCGTGTTGAACACCATGTCCTGGTACGCAAAGCCGTAACGGTCGCTGAACGCATCCCCTATCTCGACCAGCCCCATGACGCCCAGGCTGGACAGCGCGCCCCATTGGATTGCCTGTTGGCTGTCGAAATCCCAGCGTTCGAATTGGCCGGCGAACAGATGGCTTATCAGGTATGTGGAGTAGAAATGCCCCAGCTTGTCAGCCCCGCCTTCATCCGTGTCACGGCCGAACCATCCCTCGTCCTGGAAGCGCGGACCGCCGGAGCCGTATTCCCAGTTCGCGAACCCCCAGCCGAGAACGACGGCATCGATGCCCAGGTTGAGTGCTATCGCCTTGTCTTCCTTCGTCCAGTCGGACATCCAGTGAGATCCGGTATCCTGGGCCGCCGCTCCGGAACCGAAG
>NZ_JCACHA010001003.1:0-6235 GCF_059503625.1 Skermanella sp. | reverse complement strand
GGTCGCACGGCCGGATCAACACCGCCCAGATCGCCCACGCGCGGTCGGTGTTCGAGCCGTTGGGAAACGAGGTGTTCAAGGTCGTCGTGACCCACCATCCCTTCCTGCCGCCCCCCGATGCGCCGGAAACCAAGCTGGTCGGGCGTGCCTCCCTGGCGCTGCGCACCTTCGAGGGCTGCGGCGTCGATCTGCTGCTGGCGGGGCATCTGCACCGGGGATACCACGGCGATGTCAGGACCCATCACGCGGCGATCAAGCGGTCGATCCTGGTGGCGCAGGCGTCCACCGCGACATCGACCCGGCTACGCAACGAACCGAATGCCTACAACGTGATCGAGGTCGATGGCGAGCGCGTCGGCTTCGGCGTTCGCGTGTGGGATGGAAAGCTGTTCCGATACCGCGCCTCCGGCCGCTTCGTACGGCGGGAAGGTCACTGGGTCGCGGACTGAGCGGTGCCGTCAGTCGACGGGTTCCGTTCTTATCCGGGCGCATAGGGCTTCATGGGTCGGTGCGATCTGGGCACGGACGAGGGCGACGAGGCGGGCGGCCTGTTCGAAATCCCCGGCATTGACTTCGATCTCCCGGGCGATGGCTGCGATGCGCTGGGCGCCGAGATTGGCGTTGGCGCCTTTCATGCCATGGGCTGCCCGTTTGACCGCGGCCGGATCGGCATTGGCGATGGCCGCGTCGATCTCATCCGCCTGTAGCCTGGCTTGATCGGGAAACAGGGCGAACATGTCCGTCAGGTCTTCCTGGTCGAGACAGTCGTGCAACTGGTCCAGCATCCCCTGATCGAGCAAGGGGGTGGCGGTAAAGACATCGACCGGTGGCGGCGACGGCGGTGGCGCGGAAGCCGGCGCGCTTGCCTGGGGATGGGCCGGGAGTTCGCTCGCAACCCTGTCGATGGCAGAGAACAGGTCGCCGGGACGAACCGGCTTGGAAACGTAATCGTTCATCCCGACACCTAAGTAGCGCTCCCGATCCCCCGCCATGGCATGGGCGGTCACGGCGATTACCCGCGTCTTGCCCAAGGGCGGCGGCAGAGCGCGGATCGCTTCGGTGGCGGAGCAGCCGTCCATGACCGGCATCTGGATGTCCATCAGTACCAAGTCGTATGGAGGCTCCGCCGTCGCCACCGCAATCACGGCTTCCTGCCCGTTGGTGGCTGTATCGACCATGTGCTGCTTTCGGACCAGCAGGCAGGTCAGCAAGGTCCGGTTTACCGGGACGTCGTCGACGACGAGTATGCGCAAGGGGCCGGTCTCCCGCAGGGTCGGCTGCGGTTCCGGGGCCGACAATATGGCGGTATCGGGGCCGGGCCGGCACTTCACGGTGAAAGTGAAGGTGCTGCCTTTGCCGACTTCGCTCCGGGCGCCGATATCGCCGCCGAGCAGCAGGCAGAGCTGCCGGCAGATCGCCAGGCCAAGGCCGGTGCCGCCATAGCGCCGGGTGGTCGACCCATCGGCCTGGGAGAACCTCTCGAATAGCCGGCCGATGAACTCCGGCGGGATTCCGATTCCCGTGTCGCTTACGTCGACGGTCAAAAGGATGCTGTCGGGATCCGGCTGGGTCGTGGAGAACCGGATGTGGATGTTGCCCTGCTGGGTGAACTTGACCGCATTGCCGACGAGATTGAACAGGACCTGCCGGATGCGCCCGACATCTCCGTGGAGCGACAGGCGGGTGTCGGGGGCGATGGTATAGGACAGCTCGTTGCCGTTCTCCTGCGCCTTGGGGTGCAGGATCGAGACGACATCCTCGGCAGGCTGGGTCAGAAGGAAGTCCTCGGACTCCAGGACGATCCGCCCGGCCTCAAGCTTCGACAGGTCGAGGATGTCGTTGACGATGGTCAGCAGGTTCTCCGCGGAGCGCAACGCCGACCGGGCGTGGCTCTGCGGTTCGGGTGGGAGCCGGCTGTCTACCAGCAATCCCAGCAGGCCCATGACGCCGTTGAGCGGCGTCCGGATCTCGTGGCTGATATTGGCGAGGAACTCGGACTTGGCGCGGCTGGCGGCTTCGGCGTCCTGTTTCGCCAGATCCAGCGTTTCGGTCAATTGCAGCAGTTTCCGGCGGGACCGGATGCTCTGCGCTATGTACCATGCCGCCAGCCCCGCGAAGATAAGGCTGAGCGCTGCCTGTATCACCGTCGCGAGTATGGTGAGGCGCTGCATCTCGTTGATTTCGGCCCAGCGCTTGGCCGCATCGCCCGCGATCTCGGCATTGATGCCGAGCAGCATGGCCTGGACAGGCTCCCGCAGGGCGGGCATCCGGTGCAGAAGCTCGGTCAGGATCTCCGAGCTGAGGGCAGGGGAGCGTTCCAGCAGCCGGTCCGTCTCGGAAACGAAACGCCCGAGTTCCGCCATGGCGTTCTCGTAGAACGGCAGGCCTTTGAACATCGCGCGATAGGCGCCGTCGTTGACGATGTTGAGGCGGCTGACGAAGACTTCGTAGCGTCGCAGGGCCGCGTTCGGACTGCCGGCGCCGGTGACGGCTTCCAGCAAGGCGACGTGGAGCCGCTGATGCTCGCCGGACAACTGGTAGAACGTCCACGCCTGATTGTCACGGCCGCCGGCAAGGACGGTCGTCGTCTTGGAAGACAGCAGGTATTGAAGTCCGCCGACGATGGAGAAGGAGGCGATGACCGCCAGTCCGATCCCCGCCAGGGCGGACCGGAGACCGCGTCTCACGGCTCGATCCTGATCCGATCGATCTGCCAGATGGCACGGAAGTACCAGGCGTCGTTCTGGAGTTCGGGGTGGTCGTCGAAGGGGAACATCAGCCAGAAGGGTCCGCGCCCGCGCGGCGGCAGCCGCTCGCCGTTCATCTTCAGCGCCAGGATCGGCTGGTAGCGCTCGATGTCGGCCATCGAGAGATCGACCTTGTAGTCGTCGATGGCAACCAGAGACACCTTCGTCCCCTTGGCTTTCAGTTGTGCCAGCACCTCGGTGAAAAGGGGACCGGAAAAGCTGGCCCTGCCGGTCCAGGGAGTGGCTGTTGTGATCTCGCGGACAGGGAGAGCTTCCAGCTGTTCCGACTCTATCAGCGCCGGCTTGGGTATACCTCCCCCCGACACCGCGATTTCACCGGCGCCGGCGGCGGGAGCCAGCGATGGCACGGCTGCGAGGATCAGAAGGATAGCCGGCGCCACTCGGAGAAGTCGGCGGAGAGCTGCACCCATAGCGGCTGGTTACCCCGAATGAGAAAACGATTCGGGGCAACATAATACATTTTCGACATGATTTCCCGAGCCTGCGACAGTCCGCCCTGAGACAAGAACGGACGGCCATCGAACCGTGGCCTTCCGTCCTTGCCGACTGTTGCGGCAACCGTCAGGGAGTGACGGCGGTCGCGACTTCGCGGTCCACGCCGACCGGCTTGTGCAGGTCGTTGTAGAGGTCGATCGCCTTGAAGACCGGCGGAAAGCAGGGGCGGTCGATATAACGCCCGGCGCCGCGGACCGTGCGCAGGTCCCCGTCGGTCCAGACCAGCCTGCCCTGGGACAGGGTATGCCGGGCAAGGCCCTTCACTTCCATCCCCTCGTAGATGTTGAAATCGACGTTCTGATGGTGGGTCTTCGCGGAGATCGTGCGGGTGCCCTCCGGGTCCCAGACCACGAGGTCGGCGTCGGCGCCGGCTTGGACTGTGCCCTTGCGCGGGTGGAGGTTGAAGATCTGGGCGCAGTTGGTCGAGGTGATCCGGACGAACTCGTTCGGAGTCAGCCGGCCGGTGCCGACGCCGTGATGCCAGAGGACGGACATCCGGTCCTCGATCCCGCCGGTGCCGTTGGGGATCTTGGTGAAGTTGTCGCGCCCGGCCGCCTTCTGCGGGGCGCAGAAGCAGCAATGGTCGGTGGCGGTGGTCTGAAGGTTGCCGGAGGTGAGGCCGGCCCACAGCGCGTCCTGATGATGCTTGGCGCGGAACGGCGGGCTCATGACATAGGCGGCGGCGGTCTGCCAGTCGGGATGCCGATAGACCGATTCGTCGATCACGAGCTGCTGGGCCAGCACTTCGCCGAAGACGCGGTGGCCGGCGGCGCGGGCGCGGGCAATCGCCTGGGTGGCCTGCTCGGTCGAGACGTGGACGATATAGACCGGCGCTCCCAGCACGTTGGCGATGGCGATGGCGCGCTGGGCGGCCTCGCCCTCCACCTGCGGGGGCCTGGACAAGGCATGTCCCTCGGGGCCGGTGATGCCCTGGTCGAGCATCTTCTTCTGGAGATGGAAGACGGCGTCGCCGTTTTCGGCATGGACGGTGCAAAGGGCGCCCAGTTCCTGCGCACGGGCGAAACTGTTCAGCAGGACACCGTCATCGACCATGATGGCGCCCTTGTAGGCCATGAAGTGCTTGAACGAATTGACGCCGTGCTCGCGGGTCAGCACGCCCATCTCCTCCCGCACCTGATCGGACCACCATGTCACGGCGACGTGGAAGGAATAGTCGGTCGCAGCCTTCTCGCCCCAGGAGCGCCACTGCTTGTAGGCCTCGATCAGCGACTGCTGCGGACTGGGGATCACGAAGTCGATGATGGTGGTGGTGCCGCCGGCCGCACCCGCCGAGGTGCCGGTGAAGAAGTCTTCGCTGGCTACCGTCCCCATGAAGGGCAGTTCCATATGGGTGTGGGGATCGATGCCGCCCGGCATCACGTACATGCCCCCGGCGTCGACCACCTCGGCACCGGCCGGGGCGGTGAAGCCGTCTTCCACGGCGGCGACGATGCCGTTTTCGCAGTAGACATCGGCGCGGAAGCTTTGCTCGGCGGTGACAACAGTGCCGCCTCTGATCAGGATCGACATGAAGCCCGTTCTCCCTTGTCATTGCGCCGGTGCGCGGCGCTGTTGAGGGCAAGCCTACCGCAGCCGGACGGGTTTGTCGCAAGCGCTAATTGACGGAAACGACAAGCAAAAAGCCCCCGATGCCGGAGCATCGGGGGCTTTTGGAAGTCCAATCCGGATTTCAAGCCGGCTTGCCGCGGCCCTGCTTAGTGCAGGTTGCGGCGCAGATCGGCGATGGAGGCGTCGATCAGCTTGGCGGACTGCTGCGCGTCCAGGTTCTGGGCGAGCAGGCGTCCGCCTGCGGCGACGGCGATATCGACCGTCAGGTTCTTGACTTCCTGAAGCGCCAGCGCTTCGGCCTGGGCGATCTTGTCCATCGCCTGGGTTTCGCGCCGCTTCATCGCGGCTTCCAGATCGGCAGTGGAGTGCAGCCGCAGCCGCTCCGCTTCCTCACGGGCATGGGCGATGATGTCTTCGGCTTCCTTCAGCGCATCGCGCTGACGGCGCTGATAGGACGCGAGGGTAGCCTGGGCATCCTCACGAAGGCGCTGCGCCTCCTCCAGCTCCTGGCGGATCTTGTCCGCTCTTTCGTCCAGCATCGCCGTCACGGCCTTGGCGCCGGGACGGAATGCGAGGACGGCGAAGATGATGGTGGCGAGGGCAACCCAGAATTCAGCAGCTTGAAACATCAGCCACGCTCCTGCATCACGGCGCCGACTGCCGCGTCGGCGGCGGAGGCATCGACCTTGATGCCGGCCAGCTTCTCGGCAGTCTGCTGGGCGATCTCCGCGGCGACCGAACGAACGCTGGCCAGGGCGGTCTCCTTGGCTTCGTTGATCCGGTCCTCGGTGGCACGGGTCTTGGTGGCGAGATCGGTATTGAACTGGGCCTGACGGCCAGCCGTGACCGACGAGATGTCGGCAGCGGTGGCAGCCATCACCGACTGGGCATGCGCCCGTGCGTCGGCCAGAGCCTTTTCATAACCGGCCATCACCACCGACGACTCCTTGCGGAGGTCGCCGGCCCGGTCCAGATCGTTGGTGATCCGTTCCTGCCGTTCTTCCAGGACCTCGGCGACCTTTGGAAGGGCGACCTTGGACATCAGGAAGTAGAGGGCGATGAACGTAATCCCGAGCCAGACGAGCTGAGGAGCGAAAGCGGTAGCATCGAGTTGGGGCAATCCGCCGCTGGCGTGCTCGGCACCGTGCGCCGCATCGCCACCGGGGGCCGCTCCATGGTCGGATTGGGCCAAGGCGCCGCCCGCCGTGACGACGAGCATCGTCCAGGCGAGACCAACGCGCCCGGCCAGCCCGCTGATCAGCGGACGAGCCAAAAACTTGGGCATGATCGATCCCCTAAGCTTGCGGCGCCGGCCGTCGGGATTGTGATCCCTCAAGACCCGGCGCCGCATGTGAGCGAAAACCAGCTTCGTTCAGGCTCGAGCTTAGGCGAACAGGATCAGG
>NZ_JCACHA010001002.1:0-6237 GCF_059503625.1 Skermanella sp. | reverse complement strand
ATCCTTCACCGTCGCCTAACTGCTCATAACCAGCCAATACCGTGAGCAATTACGACGTTTGCCGATTCAGAATAGCTGTCTTCCAGGACACCCATCGAGCGCTGCTGGAGCCCTACCATGCCCACGATAAGGAGAAGTAGAACTCCAAAGCCCGACGCCAGTTTAGTGCCGACCTTGGCATTCCTGATGATAGGGAGCAGCTTGAGCATGTCTTTAATCCTTTACCTGCGCTTAACAACGTCAGTTCGAAACTAATTCTAAGTAAGAGGAATATGACCTACAAAAATTAACTACGTATTTACTCGAAGTGTAAACATTTATATTATTGTTTGTTTTGGCTTGACATGGATCAAGGATCTCTTGGTGCATCGCTCCAAATGCATAGGGTTTAGGTACTGGGGTATAAAATTAGCCATAGCGACAAGATGCCGCTTTTCCTGCGTCAACGGGCTTAGGTGAAGGCAGAGTCAGGAAACGGCGACACCGTTGGACTCAAACGGCGTCGCTGCCTGCCGGCAAACCGGTCGTGGGCGTAGCGAGAACCGGTCCGGCATGCCCACGAGAAAAGACGAATCGCTTTGGACGCCGCCGTCAGAGCAGTCCGCGCACCCGTTCCGCCAGTTCCGCGCGCGGTACGTCGTGCTGTTCGGCCTTGATCAGGTCCTTCAGCGTGACCGTGCCGCGTGCCTGTTCGTCGGTGCCCATCAGGACGGCGAAGCGGATGCCGGCGCGGTCGGCGTATTTCAGCTGCTTGGCGATCTTGGACGCTTCGAACTGGACCTCGGTATTGATCCCCGCAGCGCGGAGGTCGGCGGCGATGGCGAGGTAGTCGGTGGAGAGCGCCGGGTCGAGCTGGGTCACCAGGACGGCGCTGGTACTGCGGTCCGCCTTGATGACGCCCGCTTCCTTCAACTGGTAGAACAGCCGGGTAGCTCCGATCGAGATGCCGACTCCCGGAAGCTTCGACTTGGTGTAGTGGCTCGCCAGATTGTCGTAGCGGCCGCCGGAGCAGACGCTGCCGACGCCGGGGAAGTCGTTCAGGAAGGTTTCGTAGACGGTGCCGGTGTAGTAGTCCAGGCCGCGCGCGATGGCGGGGTTGATCTTGACGAACTCTTCCGGGACCTGGAGCGCGCGGAGGCCTTCCAGCACGGCCTTCAGTTCGGAGAGGCCCTGGCGGAACAGCTCGCTGTCGCCCGGCATCGCTTCGAGAGCCGCCACGATCTCCGCGTTGGTGCCGGTCAGGCCGATGGCGTCGAGCAGGCGGACGGCCAAGTCGCGGTCGAGGGCGATGTCGCCGCCGGTCAGGCTGTCGATCACCTTGTCGCGGCCGATCTTGTCCATCTTGTCGATTTCGCGGAGCGCCAGCTTGCGGCGCTCGCCGTCTTCCAGCGAGAAGTTCTCGAACAGGCCGGCCAGGAGCTTGCGGTTGTTGAAGTTGATCGTGAAGCCGCCGACGTTCAGCTCACGGAAGACGTGGTAGATCACCGCCGGCATCTCGGCATCATAGGCGACCGGCAGACTGTCCTTGCCGATCACGTCGATGTCGCACTGGTAGAACTCGCGGAAGCGGCCCTTCTGCGCCCGCTCGCCCCGGTAGACCCGCTGGATCTGGTAGCGGCGGAAGGGGAAGGCCAGATCGTGTTCGTGCTCCGCGACGTAGCGGGCCAGCGGGACGGTCAGGTCGAAGCGCAGGGCCAGTTCCGGAGCCTTGGCCTGCTGGAGCGAACCGGTGGACTGGACGAAATAAACCTGCTTCTCGGTCTCGCCGCCGGTCTTGGTCAGCAGGACGTCGACCGTCTCGAAAACAGGGGTTTCGACCGGCAGGAAGCCGAACCGCTCATACCCGCGCCGGATGGTGTCCAGAAAATGCTGGAAGGCGATCTGGTCCCTGGGCAGCAGTTCCATCACGCCGGGCGGGGTCTTGGCTTGGATCAGGCTCATTTCAACTTCTTCTGGTCAACGTCTTCGGGAGAGTAAAAAAATCAGAAAACCGTGCAGGCGCGACAATCTAGCGGGTTCGGCAGGGCGGCGCAAACCAGACCCAACGAGCAAGCCGGTTGAGCCCGCGGCATAAAGCTTCTAAAACGCGACCCATAGCCTGCCAGCCGGACCGGATACGCAACGCCGATGACATCAACGCCCACGCCTGAGCCGACCACGCTGACCATCCGTCGCCCCGACGACTGGCACCTGCATCTGCGCGACGGCGCGATGCTGAAGGCTGTCGTGCCGTATACCGCGCGTCAGTTCGGCCGCGCCATCGTCATGCCGAACCTGAAACCGCCCGTGACCACGGTGGCGCAGGCAACGGCCTATGCCGACGCGATCAAGGCCGCCCTGCCGCCTGGGTCGGCTTTTCAGCCGCTGATGACCTGCTACCTGACCGACGGCGCCGATGCCGACGAGATCGCGCGCGGGCACGAGAGCGGCGTCTTTACCGCCGTGAAGCTCTATCCGGCCCATGCCACGACCAATTCGGCCCATGGCGTCACCGACCTTGCCAAGGTCGCGGGCGTGCTGGAGCGGATGCAGCGGATCGGCATGCCGCTGCTGGTCCATGGCGAGGTGACCGACGCCGATGTCGATATCTTCGACCGCGAGGCGGTGTTCATCGACCGGGTCATGATCCCGCTGCTGAAGGATTTCCCCGGCCTGAAGGTGGTGTTCGAGCACATCACGACGCAGGAGGCGGCGGATTTCGTCTCAAGCGACACCAGCGGACGGCTGGGCGCCACCATCACGGCCCATCATCTGGTGATCAACCGCAGCCATATCTTCGCGGGCGGCATCCGGCCGCACCTGTATTGCCTGCCCATCGCCAAGCGCGAACGCCACCGGCTGGCGCTTCGCCGCGCCGCCACGTCGGGGGCGGCGCCGTTCTTCCTCGGCACCGACTCTGCCCCGCATCCGCTGACCGCCAAGGAGAGCGCCTGCGGCTGCGCCGGTGTCTTCACGGCGCCGACCGCCGTCGAGGTCTATGCCCAGGTCTTCGCGGAGGAGGGGGCGCTCGACCGCTTCGAAGCCTTCGCCAGCCTCAACGGCCCGCGCTTCTATGGGCTGCCGGTCAACGAGGATACCGTGACGCTGGAGCGCGCTTGGCAGACTGTTCCCGAGATCGTCCTGTCGTCCGATGGCGACGCCGTGCTGCCGTTCCAGAGCGGCGAACGCCTGAACTGGCGTCTTGCCGACTGACGACGTTCTTATTATCTGCCTCCGGCCTTTAGGATTTAGCCCATGACTCCGCTCAGCGCCACTTACGACCCGGACTACATCGCCACGCTTACCGCCAAGATGCTGATCGAGATCAAGGCGGTGCATTTCAACGGCGAGAAGCCCTTCATCTTCACGTCGGGCTGGGCGAGCCCGGTCTATATCGACTGCCGCAAGATCATTTCCTATCCGCGTGCGCGCGGCGCCGTCATCGACTTCGCGACCGCCACGCTGGCGCGGGAGATCGGGTTCGAGTCGATCGACATCGTCGCCGGCGGCGAGACGGCGGGCATTCCCTTCGCCGCCTGGATCGCCGACCGTCTGGCGCTGCCGATGCAGTACATCCGCAAGAAGCCGAAGGGTTTCGGCCGGAACGCCCAGATCGAGGGCGACGTTGTTGAAGGCGCCCGCACGCTGCTGGTCGAGGACCTGACGACCGACGGCAAGAGCAAGATCAACTTCGTGCAGGCGCTGCGCGATGCCGGCGCTCTGGTGACGGATACTTTTGTCGTGTTCCACTACGGCATCTTCCCGCAGAGCCACACCAACATGGCCAATATCGGCGTGCGCCTGCATGCGCTGGCAACGTGGTGGGACGTACTGCGGGTCGCCAAGGACAACAACTACTTCGACACGCATACGCTGGGCGAGGTCGAGAAGTTCCTGAACAGCCCGGTCGATTGGTCGGGCGCCCATGGCGGCGTTGCCGAGTATCCGGCTTCGTGATTATTTTCGTCTGTTGAGGAACTACGAGGCCTCGACCTTGGCGGACGAACCGACGATCGGTTCCAGGAAGCGGTCGATGTCGGTCCAGGCCCGGTCGCGCAGGTCGTCGGTTTCCATTAGGACTTCGTGCCGGGCCTCCGGATAGCGGATCACGGTGCAGTTGTGATAGCGCAGGCAGAACTTCCGGTGGGAATCGGGGGGGATCAGCGGGTCCTGCTGCGGGCTGAGCAGCAGGATCGGCAGATCGACGCCGGCTACCGTCTCGGTCCGGGCCAGCAGATCGACCGAGCGGAAGGTGGCGTTCAGCCATGCCCAGGTGACGCCGCCTACCCTTAGTTCCGGGTGGGTCCGGAACCACTGGTGATGGACGGCCCAGCGCTTTGGGTCATGGGTGACGGGATTGTTTTCGAAGCTGTGCCCGCGCGGGTCGTAATCGCCCTGTCCCAGCGCATAGGCGGTGCCGAACCCGGTCCTGGTCATGATGGAGGACAGCGCCCGGACGATGGGGCGCGGCACGCCGTTGGTGCTGATATCGGTCATGGGCGCCGACAGCACGGCGGCGGCAAAGTGCCTTCTGCCGGTCGCCAGATAGCGCGCCGCGATATGGCCGCCCATGGAGTGGGCGTAGATCACCAGCGGTCCGGCCTGACGGGGCAGGACGATTCGCTCCAGGAAGAACTGAAGGTCTTCCTCCAGCACTTCGAAGTCGGGCAGGTAATGGCGCTGCTGGCGGGGCGGCGGCAGCGGCCGGGTCGAGCGTCCCTGGCCGCGCCAGTCCAGGCTGAAGACCCGGTATCCACGCGCGGTCCAGCCGCGCGCCAGCTCGTCGTATTTTTCGATGAACTCGGAGCGGCCGTTCAGCATCAGCAGCGTGGCGTGGGGAGGCTGCGGCGGTTCCCAGCAGGCGTGCCGGATCATTGCGCCGTCGGGCAGCTTCAGCATGCCGATGGTTGGGGGAGGTTCACCCAGTACCGGAGGCGCCGCCGCCAGTTCGCCAGGGTCCGGCAAGGTCACATCGGGCACGGACGCTCTCCCCATCTTCAGGTCATGTGCATTGAATGCCATCATGCTGGGGATGCGCGCAACACCCTTGCGGGCTTACGACCGGCGCGCCACCATGAGCGCCATCGAAGTGGCGGCGGGTATCGGTAAGGCGGGCGGGGCGGAATGGAAGCATCGATCCTGATGGCGGCGGCGATGGCCGGAGCGATCGTCGTCCTGACTCCCGGTCCGGCCGTGCTGGCGCTGCTTGGGATCGGCGCCGCGCAGGGCAGGCGGGCAGGGGCCGGCTTCCTGATCGGCCATCTGGTGGGGGACACCCTATGGTCCATGCTGGCGCTGACGGCCCTGATCGGGGCCAAGGTGATAGCGCCGGTGGTGTTTCAGACCTTGGCCGTAGTGTGCGGTGCGTACCTGCTCTATTTGGGCATGCGGGCGGTACTGGTTAGGCGGGATGCGACCGGTCAGGTTTCCACATCGGTTCGCCGTCCGCTGCACCGAGGGCTGATGTTCGGCATCACCAACCCAAAGAGTTACCCGGTCACGCTGTCGGTCTTCACGGCGCTGCTTGCGGGAAACCTGGAATCCCTGACGGTGGCCAACGCGCCGCTGCTGCTGGGCGCGGTGTTCGTTGGGTTCCTGGTCGCCGACGCCATCCTGATCTGGCTGGTCGGGACGCCGCCGCTGCGGCGTCTCTACCGGGCGGGCGAGATCTGGATCGTCCGCGCCACCGGAGTCATGTTCATCGGCTTTGCGGTGGCCACGCTCTGGCAGGCGTTGCGGCCGGCCTGAGCGCCTGCCCTATAACCGCCGGGGCCGCATCCGGTTGACCCTGCCCAGGACCGACATGACGGCGCCGGCGCCGCCGGTGGCGATCCGCCTGGGTATCAGGAAGGGCGTCAGGGCCGCGCGGGTGCCGATGCCGACCACATGGACCGTCCGGCGGCCAAGCTGGTCCAGGCCTTCGCGCGCCACGTCCATCGGGTCGGAAGCGCCGGGGATGCGGGAAAGATCGAAGCCGGAGCGTTCGCTGAAGTCGGTGCGGGTGGCGCCGGGGCACAGCACCAGCAGGTCCAGCGGCTCTCGCCGGGTTTCCTCGTGCAGGCCCTCGCCATAGGCCAGCACGAAGGACTTGGTGGCGGAGTAGGTCGTCAGCAGCGGGATCGGCTGGAACGCCGTCGTGCTTGAAACCAGGATCAGGCCGCACCTGAGATGGTCGCGCCGCGCCCGCTCGATCATGCCGGGCAGGAGCGCTCGGGTCAGGACGGTGGGGGCGACCACGTTGAGTTCGACCGTCGCCAG
>NZ_JCACHA010001001.1:0-6245 GCF_059503625.1 Skermanella sp. | reverse complement strand
CGTCGGTGTGCCACCAGGAGGCCAGCCGGCCCAGGTCGCTCTCGATCAGCCCGTGGCGCTCGGCGATCTTCTTCCAGACCGGTGCCGTATCCGCCATCGTCCGCTCCAGCGGCTGGGCGCTTCCGCCATAGGACGCCGGCTCCACGCCGAAATAGCCGGCGATCCGGGGCCACAGCCACTTCCAGCGGAAGACGTCGCCGTTGACGACGTTGAAGTCCTGGTTACGGCCGGCCTCATGTGTCGCCGCCCATTCCAGGTGACGGGCGAGCAGCCGCGCGTCGGTGATGTCGGTCAGGGCGTTCCACTGGGTCGGCGAACCGGGGAAGGCGAAGGGGATGCCGGTTTCACGGCAGATATTGGCATAGACCGCCAGCGTCACGCCCATGTTCATCGCATTGCCGAGGGCATAGCCGATGATGGTATGGGGGCGATGGACGCTCCAGGTGAAGCCCCGCCGCGAAGAGGCGGCGAACACTTCGTCTTCCTGGGTGTAGTAGAAGTTCTCGACGTCCTGGCGCCCCTGCTCCTCGCGGAAAGGTGTCTCCGGCACGGCGCCGGCGCCATAGGCCTCGAACGGGCCGAGATAGTGCTTCAGCCCGGTGACCAGGGCGACGTGCGACAGGCTCGGGGCGTTGCCGACGGCATCAAGCAGGTTGCGCACCATTCCGCCGTTGACCCGGCAGTTCTCGGCCTCGGTCGCCTGACGCGCCCAGGCGGAGATGAAGACATGGCTGACGTCCAATCCGTCCAGGGCCGTCCTGGTCGCCTCGGCGTCGGTCAGGTCGGCCGCTATCGGCTTTAGGTCGGCTTGGCGGAACGAGGGCCGCCGGGCTAGGCCATGGACGGTCCAGCCCTGCGCCAGCAGGCGTTCGGCCAGGTTGCCGCCGACGATACCGCCGGCGCCGACGATGAGTGCCGCCTTGGACATGAGATTCACTCCAGCTTACTTCGGTAGAGATCTTGATCGTGATCTTGGGGATCGGTTTTCGGCCTGCGTTCAAAGGCTCGCTGACGGGGCAACACGCCCGGATCGCTTAGGTGCCGGAATGGCAGCCATTCCGCCAAGACCGCGAAGGACCTTTTCCTGCGGGTCGACGGCGGCGTGACGCCGACCATTGCGTAGAGTCCTGCCGCGTAAAGCCCTGCTTACTTTTCATGGCTGATCGACCACAGCATGAGGAAACCAAGGAGCTTCGGTCTCGTTACCGGGACGACATTCGAAGGTCTCCCTCCGAAGATTCCGAGGTGACAATATGCGTGGCAAGCGGCGGCGTCCCATCCTCATCGTGACGGGACTGCTCAATCTCCTCATGGGCTTGGCCCTGGCTGTCGGAGGCGTCTGGCTGATCGCCCTGGGCGGCTCCTGGTATTATGCGATCGCGGCGGCGGCCTTCCTGCTGACCGGTTTCCTGCTGATAAGGGGCCGCCCCGCGGCGCTCCTCGTCTACGCCCTGCTCGGCGTCGGGACGCTGGCCTGGTCCGTGTGGGAGGTCGGTCTGGACTGGTGGCCGCTGGCTGCCCGAGGTGCGGTGATCTTCGTCGTCGGCCTGTGGCTCCTGACCCCATGGGTCACCCGTGCGCTCGACGCCGGCCAGGGCCGCGTCTCGGCGTTGCGCGGCGCCGGCCTGCCGCTGACGGCGACCATCGCCGTCGCGGTGGTGCTGGCGGTCGTTTCCTGGTTCGGCGAACCTCACCGGATCGAGGGCAACGCTCCCGGCATCCGCGCCGAGGCGCCGGCCGATCCGTCCGATGTTCCGCCCGGCGAATGGCATGCCTATGGCCGGACCGGCCATGCCCAGCGCTATTCGCCGCTGGACCAGATCACGCCGGAGAACGTCTCCAAGCTCGATGTGGCGTGGACCTTCCACACCGGCGATGTCAGGGGCCGCCCCGGCGATCCGGAGGAGACGACCTTCGAGGTCACGCCGCTCAAGATCGGCAACCGGCTGTTCCTCTGCACGCCGCACCAGAACGTCATCGCGCTGGATGCCACGACCGGGGCCGAGATCTGGCGCTACGACCCGAAGATCCGCAACGAACTGGCGCTCCAGCACCTGACCTGCCGGGGCCTGTCCTATCACGCCGCCTCCCCCGCCACGGCCGCAGGAACGGAAACCGCCGAACCTGCCCCCGAGACGGTGGAGCAGACGGCGGAACAGACGGCGCCGGGGACGACGGCGGCGCCGGGAGGCTCGACCGTCCTGGACTTGCCGGTCGCATCCGCCGGAGCCGCGACGGCGGACGACTGTGCGTCGAGGCTTTTCATGCCGACGGCCGATGGCCGCATCATCGCCCTGAACCCGGAAAACGGCGCGGTCTGCACCGGTTTCGGCGGCGGAACCGGCCAGATCAACCTCTGGCGGAACATGCCGAACGTCAATCCGGGCTCGTATTACTCCACCTCTCCGGTGGTCGTGACCAGGGACCTCATCGTCGTCGGCGGCACGGTCCTGGACAACGTTTCGACCAACGAGACGTCGGGCGTGATCCGGGCCTTCGACGTCGATACCGGAGACCTCGTCTGGAACTGGGATTCGGGCAATCCGGACGAAACGGCTCCGATCGGGCCGGACCAGAGCTACACGCCGAATTCGCCGAACAGCTGGTCGATCCTGAGCGTCGATGAAAATCTCGGCATGGTCTATGTCCCGCTCGGCAACCAGCCGCCGGACCAGTGGGGCGGGAAGCGCAGTCCCGCCGTCGAGAAGTTCTCGTCCTCGGTCGTCGCCCTCGACCTTGCCACCGGCCAGGTGCGCTGGAACTTCCAGACCGTCCATCACGACCTCTGGGACTACGACGTGCCGGCGCAGCCGAGCCTGATCGACCTGACCGTGGGCGGACAGACCGTCCCGGCGCTCGTCCAGCCGACCAAGCAGGGCGAACTCTTCGTGCTCGACCGCCGGACCGGCGACCCGGTTCTGCCGGTCACCGAGAAGCCGGCTCCGCAAGGCGCTGCGGAAGGCGACCACACCGCACCCACGCAGCCGGTCTCCGCCCTGTCGTACGACCCGCCGCCGCTCGACGGGCGGGACATGTGGGGCGCCACGATGTTCGACCAGCTCGCGTGCCGGATCTCGCTGAAGCAGCTGCGCTACGAAGGCCGCTTCACGCCGCCCTCGACGCAGGGCTCCCTGATCTATCCCGGCAACTTCGGCGTCTTCAACTGGGGCAGCATCGCGGTCGACCCCAGGCGGCAGATCGCGTTCACGACCCCCACATACCTCGCCTTCGTCTCCCAGCTCATCCCCCGCGCGGACGACAAGACGCTGTACGTCCAGGGAGAGAACCGTCCGGAATACAGCCTGCCCGCGCTCAACGAGAACTTCGGCGCACCCTTCGCCGTCAAGCTGGCGCCGTTCGTCTCGCTGCTGGGGCTGCCCTGCCAGGCTCCCCCGTGGGGCTATGTCGCGGCGGCGGACCTCACGACCGGCAAGGTCGTCTGGCAGCACAAGAACGGCACGGTCCGCGACGCCTCGCCGCTCCCGCTGCCCTTCGCGATGGGCGTGCCCAACCTTGGCGGACCGATCATGACGGCGGGCGGCGTGGCGTTCCTGTCCGGCACGATCGACTACTATGTCCGGGGCTACGACGTCACGACCGGCAAGCAGCTATGGGAGAGCCGCCTGCCGGCCGGCGGTCAGGCGACGCCGATGACCTATCTGGGAGAAGACGGCCGCCAGTTCGTGCTGGTGGCGGCCGGCGGTCACGGCTCGCTCGGCACCAAGGCCGGCGACGCCGTCATCGCCTACGCCCTGCCGAAGCAGTAGCAGTCCCTACGACACCGCTGGGCGCGATCGCACCCAGCGGGCCTGGGCGGTCAAAGCGGCTTCAGGTTGGCCTCGATCTGCTTGCGCCTTCCCTCCAGGAAAGGCGGCAGGGAAAGCTTCTCGCCCAGCGCATCCATCGCCTCGTCGGTTGCGAAACCGGGGCCATCCGTGGCGATCTCGAACAGGACGCCGTTCGGCTCCCTGAAGTAGAGGCTGCGGAAGTAGAACCGGTCGACTGGACCGCTGGACGGCAGCCGGACCTGGTTCAGCCGGTCGGCCCAGGCCTCGTAGTCGGCATCGGGGATGCGGAACGCCACGTGATGGACGGCGCCCGCCCCCTGACCCGCCGGCTGCAAGTCCGGCTGCACCGCGACGTGAAGCTCGGCCACCGCACCGCCCTGCCCCATCTGATAAACGACGGTACGCGAGTCGGCCGTATCGGGCGTCCTATACTCCCGGACCTGCTCCATGTTCAGGACCCGGCGCACGACCAGATCGGTCGGCTTCAGGTCCGGAACGCTCATGGTGATCGGTCCGAGACCCCGGATCTGGTATTGCGCCGGAACCGGGCTGCGGTCCCACGGATGCGCCGCACCGGCGCCGCCGTCGTCCACCAGACTGAGCCGCTGGCCCTCGAAGTCCTCGAAGTCGAGCACCAGCCTGGTGTCGCGCTCGACGATCTCGGCGTGCCGGACGCCTTCGGCCTCGAAGCGCTTCTTCCACCAGTCCAGAGTGCCTTCGCCGGCGACCCGCAGCGCCGTGCGCGTGATGCTGTGGGTGCCGCGCCGCTCGCGTCCGACCGGCCAGTCGAAGAAGGTGATGTCGCTGCCGGGAGACGCCAGGGCGTCGGCGTAGAACAGGTGGTAGGCGCTGACGTCGTCCTGGTTGACCGTCTTCTTGACCAGACGCATGCCCAGCGTCTTCGTGTAGAAGGCATGGTTGCCGGAGGCATCTGCGGAAACGGCGGTCAGGTGATGGATGCCGGTGAGTTGCATGATCAGATTTCCTTCGCTGAATTACCGTCGAGCCACGCCTTGGCGAGCGTCACGTCCGCCTGGGACAGGCCGTGGCCGACCGGCAAAATCCTGTGTTCCACGGCGGCTCCGGCCCCTTTCAGGGTCGCGGCCAGCCGCCCGGCATTCTCGGCGGGCACGATGGGGTCGCCCGAGCCCGAGAGCAGCAGCACGCCCTTGCCGGCAAGGTCCGCCGCCGGCGCTTCGCTTAGCGGCACCATAGCCCGCAGCAGCACGGCCCCGGCCAGCGCTTCGGGCCGCAGCATCAGGACGGCCGCCGCGATATTTGCCCCGTTGGAGAAACCGACGGCTATGGGTGCTGCCAGTCCATAGGCTTCGCGGGCCTCGGCTATGAAGTCGGCAAGCTCGTCGGCGCGGCGGCGGACGTCGGCCTCGTCGAAGACGCCCTCCGCCAGCCGGCGGAAGAACCGGGGCATGCCGCCTTCCAGCACCTTGCCGCGCGGCGACAGCAGGGCCGAGCCTTGCGCTATCATGCGGCCGAGCGGCAGCAGGTCGTTCTCGTCGCCGCCGGTGCCGTGAAGCAGCAGGAGCGGCGGACGGCCGGCGCCGGGCGCCGGCTCGAACCGATGGACGAAGGACAGGCGGGTGTCAGTCATATCAAGTCTCCAGTCGGCCGGATCCCTGGCCGGAAAAGCTCAGACAAGGACGGCTCAAGCGAGAGCGGGCAGAACCGCCTCGATCTCTCCGCGCCGACGCTCGAGGAACTTCGGCAGTTTCAGGTCCCGTCCCAGCGAAGCCTGCGGCTCGTCGACTGCGAATCCCGGCTCGTCGGTGGCGATCTCGAACAGGATGCCGCCCGGCTCCCGGAAATAGACGGACCGGAAGTAGTTGCGGTCCTTCTGCTCCGTGGGTTGGATACCGTGGTTCTCGCGCAGCTTCTTGACCATTTCCGCCTGAGTCCGATCGTCGGCGGCGCGGAAGGCTACGTGATGGACCGAGCCCTTGCCCATCCGGGCCGGCAGGAAGCCGCCGGCGCTCCGGATATCGACGATTCCCCCGATGGCGGCATCCGCGACCTTGTAGCGGGTAACGCCGTTCTCGGTGGCGCCCTGGGTGAACCCGAAGACGTCGGTCAGGATCGCACCGGTGCGCCCGCCGTTCTCCAGCAGCAGGCTGACGCCCTGGAAGCCCCGGATCGCGTTATCCACCGGGATCTCGCCGGCCGTCCAGGCGGCTTCGCCCTCGATTCCGGGAGACGCCACCAGGGCCAGCCTCATGCCGTCGGGATCGCGGAAAGGCAGGACGGTTTCACCGAGCCGCTTCTCCGGGGTCTCGTGGCGGACGCCCTTTTCAAGGAACCGATGGGTCCAGTAGCCGAGCGAGCCGGCCGGGACGCGGAACACCGTTTCCTGCGTTTCCCCGATGCCGAGCCGGCCGGGCGCCGCATGCTCCCACGGGAAGAAGGTCAGGATCGTGCCGGGGCTGCCCGCCTCGTCGCCGTAAT
>NZ_JCACHA010001000.1:0-6254 GCF_059503625.1 Skermanella sp. | reverse complement strand
GCCCGGCAACCCGATGATGTGGCTGCTGATCCTGGGAGAGCTGGTCGTCTTCGGGGTCGCCTTCGTCGGGTTCTCGATCGCCCGGGAACTGGACCCGGTGACCTTCGAGGCGTCCCGGTCGCAGCTCGACGGAGTGCAGGGCGGCGTCAATACGCTGGTGCTGATAACCAGCGGATGGCTTGCAGCATTGGCGGTCCGCGCCAAGCGGCGCGGCGCTTCGCCGCGTCCGGCGCTGGCGGCGTCCATCGCGGTCGGAGCGATCTTCCTCGTGGTGAAGGTCTTCGAGTACGGGTCCAAGCTGTCGGCGGGCATCACCGTCGATACCAACGACTTCTTCGCCTTCTACTATCTGCTGACCGGTTTCCACGCCCTGCATGTGCTGATGGGGCTGATCATCCTCGGCATCGTCCTGAAGTGGGACAGCCTGGACAACCTGGAAACCGGAGCCGCGTTCTGGCACATGGTCGACCTTATCTGGGTCGTCTTGTATCCCCTGATTTATCTGGTGCGCTGAATCATGACGATCCTGACCCGGACCTGGGCGATCCTGGTATCGCTGACGCTGCTGAGCCTGACGACCATGAGCTTCGCCGCCTTCGTACCGTCCTGGGCGGTAAACACGGCCGTACTGCTGGCCGGAGCGTTCAAGGCTTTCCAGATCCTGCGCCACTTCCTCGAAGTCAACCGTGCCAGCTCCGGGTGGCGCACCCTGCTCTATGGTTATCTGGTGGCGATTTTCGGCCTGCTGCTGGCGATCTCCGCGTCAGCGTGAAAGTTCGCCCAGTACCGCCGCATGCCCGACGGCGATGCCGAAAAGGCGCTGCGCTTCCAGCATGACGGCTTCGTCCCCGGTGTGCTCGGCGATGTCGGAAAACGCCTCCGCCATCTTCTCCAGCGGCAGCAGCGCCGAGCGCAGGATTTGCCCGTGGCTGAGCGCCGGGTCGACTTGAGCGGACGGGAAATCGGCGCCGGCGCTCAGGTCCGCCAGATCGTCCGCGATTCGGATCATGACGCTGGAATCGGCACTATCCAAAGCAGACGCTGCGGCGCGCAGGATGGCGATCGCTTCGGCGGCCATACCGGCAGCCAGAAACGCCAGACCGCGAAGATCCTCGACATGCGCCACGGCATCGCCATGTTCCTGCCGCGATTTCCTCCAGGCTCTCCGGCGCTGATGGCGAAGTTTGGCGGCGTGGTTCAGTTCCTCCAGCGCCAGCGCCTGGGCCTGCTTCCGCACGCCCGGATCGGTCGCGGCGGAAACGATATAGCTGTAGAAGGCGAAGGCGCGCTCCTCGTTCAGCACCGCCAGCGACAGGGCGCGATACGGCGTCAGGTCGGTGCGGCCGGCCAGTTCCTCCCACGAAGCAGCGATCTCCGGAGGAAGACGCCAGACGAAAGGCGCGGTGTCGGGGACATCGCCGGTCAGTGCCGCCGAAACGGATGCAACCGCTTCGACATGGCGTTGCTCCTCCTCCATCAATGCGCGGAAGGTCGCCGCCGTCTCGACGGCTCCGCGCTCATCCATCAGGCTTGCTAGTTGCCGGTAGCGCCGGACGGCCTCCCGCTCCAGGGCAAGGGCGATGCCGATCAGGGCGGCCTCCGATTCGACCGGAGCGCCCGGTTCCTGACACAGCAGTTTCATGGGATTCGCTCCATCTCGTGATCCGCCCGATGCAACAGGACCGTAATTTATAAAAACAGGCGCCGATTTGACCTTAGTCAAATCCAGTACCGACAATAGGGGTTTCTATCCAGCCGCAACAAGTGACGCTCCTTTGACCTGCTTGGAGACTTCACTTGATAAATATCAATTCTGCTGGCGCGGATCATGACATCGTTAGTGCAGCGAATACTGGGCGTAAAGAACAGCTTGCTCGCGATCTCGGCTGCGTTCCTGATCCTTGCCGGCGTTTCCTCGACCGCTCAGGCTGCCGCACCGCTGCTGGGACAATACCTTTCCAGGGCGGAGCCGTCCGAGTTGTTCCCCGGCGCCGACCGCTTCGGACCGATCCATAACAGCGTTCCCGTGGCGCCGGTCCTTCAGGGCGACAAGGTGCTGGGCTACGCCTATCTCAATTCCGACTTCGTCAACACGACGGGATATTCCGGACGTCCGATCCATGTGCTGGTCGGGCTCGGTATCGATGCCCGCGTCGCCGGGGCCAAGCTGGTCGATCATCACGAACCTATCGTCCTGATCGGTATCCCGGCGGAGCGCATCAACCGGTTTATAACGGGATATGTCGGCCAGAGCGTAATCGAACTCGCCAGCCAGTCGTCGTCGAGCCCGCCGGTGGATATCGTATCGGGCGCCACCGTCACTGTCATGGTGATCGGCGACAGCATCGTGCGGTCGGGCCGCAAGGTGGCGCAGGCGCTGGGTCTGGCCGGAGCCGCCGCCCCGACGGCGCAGTCCAGGCGCGTCCTGGACCCGACCAAGGGCGATGCCGAGGACTGGTCGACGCTTGTCGGCGACGGATCGGTCCGACGCCTTGCCTTGACGGTCGGAGAGGTCAACGCGGCCTTCGAGCGGACCGGCAAGGCGGAGGCCATGGCAAAGCCGGAGCCGGGCGCTGCCGACGAATCCTTCATCGACCTCTACGCGACCCTGGTTTCCATCCCCGCCATCGGGCGCAGCCTGCTGGGCGAATCCGAGTATCAGGCATTGGCCCAAAGGCTGAAGCCGGGCCAGCACGCGCTGCTGATCGCGGGAGAGGGTCGGTATTCGTTCAAGGGTTCCGGCTATGTCCGGGGCGGCATCTTCGACCGGATCGAGTTGGTCCAGGGCGACACCGGCGTCCGGTTCCGCGACCGCACCCATTCGAGACTGGGCGGCGTGGCGGCAGCCGGGGCTCCCGATTTCCCCGAAGTCGGTCTGTTCGCGATCCCGGAGGGGACGGAGTTCGATCCGGCCGAGCCGTGGCGGCTGTCGCTGCTGGTGCAGCGGGCGACCGGCGCGCTGGAAAAGGCCTTCGTATCGTTCGACCTCGGCTACCAGCCGCCGGCCAAGTACCTGAAGACGGAAGCGGTTGCGCCCCCTGCTCCAACCATGGCTGCCGCCGCGGCTGTAACTTCGGACGACGAGCCGCCTGCGGAAATACCGCTGTGGCAAAGGATCTGGGAGAACCGGCTGGCCGATATCGCGGTCACGCTGAGCGCAATTGCCTTCCTCACCGGCCTCTTCTTCTTCCAGGACAGCCTTGTCCGCCGTCCAGCACTTTACCAAAGGGTCCGAATCGGCTTCCTGCTGTTCACCCTGGTCTGGCTGGGCTGGTACGCCAAGGGGCAGCTATCGGTCGTCAACATCTTCACCTTCGCCGACGCGCTGCGGAGCGAGTTCCGCTGGGACTACTTCCTGATGGACCCGCTGGTGTTCATCCTGTGGTTCTCGGTCGCGGCGTCGATCCTGTTCTGGGGACGCGGCGCGTTCTGCGGCTGGCTGTGCCCGTTCGGAGCGCTCCAGGAACTCCTCTACAAGGTCGGCCAACTGCTGCACCTGCCCAAGGTGAAGGTGCCGTTCGGCGTCCATCAGCGGCTTTGGCCGATCAAGTACATGATCTTCCTCGTCCTGTTCGGCCTGTCGATGTACTCGCTGTCGGCGGCGGAACGCGGGGCGGAGGTCGAGCCGTTCAAGACGGCGATCATCCTGCATTTCTTCCGCGACTGGTGGTTCGTCCTGTTCGCTGCAGCCCTGCTGGCGGCCGGACTGTTCATCGAGCGCTTCTTCTGCCGCTACCTGTGCCCGCTGGGCGCCGCTCTCGCCATTCCGGGCCGGATGCGGATGTTCGACTGGCTGCGCCGCTACAAGGAATGCGGCAGCCCGTGCCAGCGCTGCGGCAATGAATGCCCGGTCCAGGCGATCCACCCGGAAGGCCACATCAATCCCAACGAATGCATCCAGTGCATGCATTGCCAGGTGCTCTACCACCATGACCAGAAATGTCCGGTCATGATCCAACGGCGTCTGAAGCGCGAGAAGCGCGCCGCCGGATCCTCGCTAGCCTGAAAGAGAAAAATCATGCGTGATGAGAACGAGAAATCGACGGGCATCGACCGCCGCCATCTGCTGGGCGGCACCGCCAAGGTTGCGGCTCTTGCCGGCCTGACCGGAGCCATCGGCGGAACCGGCGCCGTGATGGTCGGTGACAGCCTGCTGGGAGCATCTCCGGCCCATGCGGCTTCCACCGGCGGCGGCAAGCAGAGCGCCGAGGTGAAGCCCGGCGACCTCGACGAATACTACGTGTTCCACAGCGGCGGGCATTCCGGCGAAGTCCGCGTCATGGGTGCGCCGTCGATGCGCGAGCTGATGCGCATCCCCGTCTTCACCCGGTGCAGCGCCACCGGCTGGGGACAGACCAACGAGAGCCGGAAGATCCTGACGGAAGGCCTGTCGGAGAGCACCCGCGAGTTCCTGAAGACGCGCGGCGGCGTCTACCAGAACGGCGACCTGCACCACCCGCACATGTCGTTCACCGACGGCACCTATGACGGCCGCTACATCTTCTGCAACGACAAGGCAAACAGCCGCGTCGCCCGCATCCGCGGCGACATCATGAAGACCGACAAGATCATCGAGATCCCCAACGCCTCGGCGATCCATGGCCTGCGCCTTCAGAAGTATCCGCGCACCGGCTACGTCTTCGCCAACGGCGAGCAGCGCGTGCCCACGCCCAACGACGGCAAGATCCTGGACGAGCCGAAGAAGTACCGCTCGCACTTCTCCGCCATCGACGGCGACGCGATGAAAGTCGCGTGGCAGGTCTGGGTGGACGGCAACCTCGACAACACCGACGCCGACTATCAGGGCAAATACGTCTTCTCGACCTGCTACAATTCGGAAGAAGGCGTCACCACCGCCGAGATGACCGCCAAGGAACAGGACTGGGTCGTCGTCTTCAACATCAAGCGCATCGAGCAGGCGGTGAAGGACGGCAAGGTCGAAGTCATCAACGGCGTGCCCGTCGTCGATGGACGCCACGGCTCGCCCTTTACCCGCTATATCCCGATCCCCAACAGCCCGCACGGCGTCAACACCGCCCCCGATGGCATCCACGTCACGGTCAACGGCAAGCTGTCGCCGACCGTGACGGTATTGGACGTGCGCCGGCTGGACGATCTGTTCGACGACAAGATCAAGCCGCGCGACGTCGTGGTCGCGGAGCCGCAACTCGGCCTCGGGCCTCTCCACACCGCCTATGACGGCCGGGGCAATGCCTACACCACTCTGTTCCTGGACAGCCAGGTGGTGAAGTGGAACCTGGACAAGGCGGTACGGGCGTTCAAGGGCGAGAAGGTCGATCCGATCATCCAGAAGCTGGATGTCCATTATCAGCCGGGCCACCTGCACTCGTCCATGGGCCAGACCAAGGAGGCCGACGGCAAATGGCTGATCGTGCTCAACAAGTTCTCCAAGGACCGTTTCCTGAACGTGGGTCCGCTGAAGCCGGAGAACGACCAGCTGATCGACATCTCGGGCGACCAGATGAAGATCGTCCATGACGGTCCGACCTTCGCCGAGCCGCACGACACGCTGATCGTCCACCGGTCCAAGGTGAACCCGGTCAACGCCTACCGGCGCGACGACCCGATGTTCGCCGATGCGGTCAAGCAGGCCAAGGCGGACGGCGTCGATCCTGAAACCGACAGCAAGGTGATACGCGACGGCGACAAGGTCCGCGTCTACATGACGGCGCTGGCCCCGGCCTTCGGGCTGGAGGAGTTCACCGTCAAACAGGGCGACGAGGTCACGATCTACGTCACCAACATGGACGACGTGGACGACCTGACCCACGGCTTCACCGTGACCAACTACGGCGTCGCGATGGAAGTCGGGCCGCAGGCGACCGCTTCGGTCACCTTCACCGCCGACCGCCCCGGCGTCCACTGGTACTATTGTCAGTGGTTCTGCCACGCTCTCCACATGGAGATGGGCGGCCGGATGCTGGTCGAACCGCGCGCGGTATAAGGGAAACGGCCATGTCACGGCTCGGCACTCTGTTCATCGCGGCTGCTGTTCTGGCCGCAATAGCGGCCTGGGCCGGCGAGGCCCGCGCGGCCACGGTGACCATTGCGCCGGGCGGGCTGGCCGAAGCGCTCGGCGCGGCAACTGCCGGCGATACCTTGGTGCTGGCTCCGGGCCTCCATCCGGGGCCGGTCACCATCGCGCCACCCGGCACGGGGGTAGGGCAGCCCGGCTCCGGCATCGACGGCGGCGGCCGGGGAAACACCGTGACCGTCGACTCGCCCGGCGTGAC
>NZ_JCACHA010000999.1:0-6267 GCF_059503625.1 Skermanella sp. | reverse complement strand
GGAACAGCACGGCGATCCCCGGCTTCAGCCTGCGCGCGATCTCCGCGACCTGACGGCCGTTCATGCCGGGCAAGCCGACATCGGTCGCGAGCAGGTCGATCTTCGGCTCCGTCTCCAGCGCGTCCAGGGCCATCTGCGGCTCGTGCGCCTCGATCACGCGGTAGCCCTGGCGTTCCAGAGTCTGGACCAGCAGCATCCGGACCAGCCCCTCGTCCTCCAGCACCAGGATCGTTTCGCCCTCCTGCGCCGGCTCCGGTTCGGGCAGCGCCGGAACGACCGGCTCGGCCTGCACGGCCTCGTGGTGGCGCGGCAGGTACAGCTTGACCGTCGTGCCCTTGCCCTCTTCCGAATATATCGCCGCATGGCCGCCGGACTGGCGGGCGAAGCCGTAGAGCTGGCTCAGGCCAAGGCCGGTGCCCTGCCCGATCGGCTTGGTCGTGTAGAAAGGCTCGAACGCCCGCGCCAGCACATCGGGCGGCATGCCGGCTCCGGTGTCGGTGACGCACAGCACGACATACTCGCCGGGAGTCAGGCCGAATTCGGCGGTGACATAGGTATTGTCCAGATGGGTGTTGGCCGTTTCGATCGTCAGCTTGCCGCCCGACGGCATCGCGTCGCGGGCGTTGATGGCAAGGTTGAGCAGGCCGTTCTCCACCTGGTTGGCGTCGGCCCAGGTGCGCCACAGGCCGCCGGACAGGATGGCCTCGACCTGGATCGCCTCCCCGACGGAACGCTGAAGCAGTTCCTGCATGCCGCCGACCAGGGCGTTCAGGTTGAGGCTGGTCGGAGCAAGCGGCTGGCGCCGGGCGAAAGCCAGCAGGCGCTGCGTCAGGATCGCGGCGCGGTCGCCCGCCTGGGTCGCGAAGCGGACATGGCGGAGCAGGTCGTCGCGACCTTCCAGCGTGTCCTGGCGGTTCAGCTTGTCCTTCAGCATGTCCAGATTGCCCAGGATCGCTTGAAGCAGGTTGTTGAAGTCATGGGCGACGCCGCCGGTAAGCTGGCCGACCGCCTCCATCTTCTGGGCATGGCGCAGGGCGTCCTCGGCGGTGCGCAGGGCGTCCAGCGCCTCGCGCTCGGCGGTGATGTCGCGGCCGACCGCGTGGATATAGGTCTCGTCGGGGACCGCCGCCCAGGACAGCCAGCGGAAGCTGCCGTCCTTGTGGCGGTAGCGGTTCTCGAACCGCAGCGTCACCAGCCCCTTGTTCAGCCGCGCCGCCTCGCCGGTCGTGGCCGCCACGTCCCCCTCGTGGACGAGATCCAGGAAACTGGTGCCGATCAGCTCGTCCTCGGTCCAGCCGAGCAGCGTTCCCCAGGCCGGGTTGAGCGCGATGATCGTGCCGTCGAAGCGGGCGACCAGCATGATGTCGGTGGACAGCCGCCACATGCGGTCCCGGTCGCGGGTGCGTTCGGCGACCTGCTCTTCCAGCGTGCGGTTCAGCCGGCGGAGCGAGTATTCGGATCGGGCGCGCTCGGCGACCGCCCAGGTGCGGTCGGTTACGTCACGGATCAGGTCCACTTCCCGGGGCGTCCACGCGCGCCGCTCGTCGGAGTGGATGTAAAGGACGGCGGCGAACCGGCCGTCCTCGATCACGGGCACGTTGATCAGCGCCGCGATGTCGAGGCCGGCCAGCGCGTCGGCGCTGTCGGCAGTCCGGGGATCGGTGGTGACGTCCGATATGACCAGGATCTCGCCACGGCGGAGGCTGTCGGCAAAGGTGCCGTAGTTGCGGAAGCGGTGGACGCCGGAGATGCTCGACGCCGTGCCGTTGGTCCAGTCGCGCTCGATCGTGACGTATTGCCCGCTGGGATCGACCCTGCCATAGCCGGCGCGGGCGATGCCCAGCGTCCGGCCAAGCAGTTCCGCCGCCGTCTGCGCGATCTCGGCGGTGTCGTTCAGGTCGCGCAGCCGGTCGCCCAGTTCGACCAGGCAGGCGGATCGTTCGCGCGCCCAGACCAGATCGGTGACGTCGCTGCCGTCGATGAAGATGCCGCCGGTGCGGCCGTCCGCGTCGTGGATCGGCTGAAAGACGAAATCGACGAAGCGCTCCTCTTCGACGGCGCCGGGTCCCCGGCGGAGCATGACGCGCACGGCCCGGCCGCTATAGGGTTCGCCGGTGGCATGGACCTGATCCAGCAGTTCGAAGAAACCCTGGGCCTCCAGTTCCGGCAGCGCTTCCCGGACCGGCTTGCCGATGATGTCCCGGTCGCCGACGAGCTGGCGGTAGGCGGCGTTGGCCAGTTCATAGACGTGGCCGGGCTCGCGCATGACCGCCATGAAGCTGGGCGCATTGTCGAACAGGTGGCGCAGCCGGTCGGCAATGTCGAGCTGGACGGCCACGCGGTTCCTGTTCCTCACCTCGCGGGTCGTTTCCATGCAGGCGCACAGCAGGCCGCCCACACGCCCCTGGTCGTCGTGGATCGGCGACCAGGAGAAGGTGAACCATGCCTCCTCCGGGTGTCCGTTGCGGGTCAGGCGGACGGGGAAGTCCTCACGCCAGACCGACTCTCCCGCCCTGACGCGGCCGACCAGATCGCCGATGTCGTTCCAGACTTCCGCCCAAAGCTCCGCCATGGGCACGCCCGGCTCCGCCGGATACCGGCCGCCCATGATCGGGATGTAGCTGTCGTTGTGGAAGAAGGCGAGCTGCGGCCCCCAGGCGATATACATGGGATGCCGCGAGTTCAGCATGATGCCGATGGATGTCCGCAGCGGCGCCGGCCAATGCGCCGGATCGCCCAGCGGCGAGACGCTCCAGTCATGGGCGCGCATCATGGCGCCCATCTCACCGCCGCCTGACAGAAAGATGGGATGGGAGGCGGAAGAAGCGCTCATAGACGTGCAACTGTGTGATTATGGCGCGACCATAGCCCTTCAATCGTTTAGATCACAACTAATTTCCGGTCTAACTCTTTGGACCTCCAACTGTCCCGGCCCCGATGCTCAGGGGATGGATGCTTGCCGTATCGGACGGCATCGCACATTATGGCATGAGCAGCAGCGACGATGGAGTTCCTCCGCGCCTATCCGGCCGGAGATCGAATGAGCAGCAGTTCCGATCCACCCGACCCTGCCCCTCCGGCCGTGCCTTTGCGGCATCCCGGCCTGTTGATGGGGCGCCTGTCGATGGAACCGCTCCTGGCGTCGGCCCCGGGCCGCCGGCCATGCCGCCGATCCATGCCGCTCGCTGCCCGATCCCCTATCCGGAACCCCTGATCCATGCTCGTCTTTGAAATCGCCATCATCGTCGCCCTTACCCTGTTGAACGGGGTCTTCGCGATGTCCGAATTGGCGGTCGTATCCTCCCGCAAGTCCCGCCTTCAGCACATGGCCGACGAGGGGGTTCACGGAGCGCGCACCGCCCTGCGGCTGATCGACGATCCCAGCCGCTTCCTGTCGACGGTGCAGATCGGCATCACGATGGTCGGCGTGGTCGCCGGCGCCTATGGCGGCGCCACCCTGGGCGACCGGCTGGGCGGTTGGCTGGTCACCATTCCGGGGCTGGAAGCCTATGGCCGGATCGTCGGGGTCGGCAGCGTGCTGGTGATCATCACCTATTCGTCGATCGTGATCGGCGAGCTGATCCCGAAGCGCATCGCGCTGAAGAACCCGGAGCGGACGGCCAGCCTGATCGCCCGGCCGATGAGCCTGCTGTCGCGGGTGGCCGCCCCCTTCGTTTGGCTGCTGGGCGCTTCGACCGACGCGCTGCTGCGCCTGCTGGGCCTTCACGGCGAGCGCGAAGCGACGGTGACGGAAGAAGAAGTGCGTTCCATGATCACGGAAGGCACCCAGGCCGGCGTGTTCGACCCGCGCGAGAAGGAGATGATCGACGGGGTGCTGCGGCTGGCGGACCGGACGGTGCGGGCGATCATGACGCCTCGGCCCGACGTGGTCTGGCTGGACGTCCACGACAAGCCGGAGGCGGTGATCACCGAAATCCAGACATCGGGCCATTCCCGCTTCCCGGTCTGCCGGGGCGAGCTGGACGAGCTGGTCGGCATCGTCCAGAACAAGGACCTGCTGAGCTTCGGCTTTCAGGGCAAGCCGCTGAACCTGGAAGCGGTCGCCGTCAAGCCGATGGTCGTCCACGACGCGACGCCGATCCTGAAGCTGCTGGACCTGATGAAGCGGACCGGCCTGCACATGGCGGTGGCGGTGGACGAATACGGCAGCGTCGAAGGGATCGTGACGCTGACCGACGTGATGGAATCCATTGCCGGCGACATGCCGGACCCCGGCGAGATCGCCGAACAGGCGGCGGTCCGGCGCGACGACGGATCATGGCTGGTCAACGGGTCGATGCCGGTCGACGAATTCGAGAGCCAGTTCGGGATGCGGGGACTGCGCGACGACGGCGATTTCCACACCGTCGCCGGCTTCGTCCTGCGCCACATCGGGCACATCCCGACCGCCGGCGAAAGCTTCGAGCGCGACGGCACGCGGTTCGAAGTGGTCGATATGGACGGCCGGCGGATCGACAAGGTCCTGGTGATCCCGCGCGCCCAGGCCGTGGACGAGGATGCGGCCTAGGCGGGGGACCGGCATCGCCGGTTACTCGGCGATGCCCGGCTGCGGCTGGGAGTAGACCCTGGGCTTGCCCTCGGACTCATGAGCCGGATCGGCGGGAGCCGGGTCGTTCCGGGTCTTGATCAGCGACAGGACGATGGAGCCGCCGATCAGCGTCGCGGTGACGCCCAATGCCAGCGCCGTCGGCACCTTCCAGATATCGATCAGGATCATCTTGGTGCCGATAAAGACCAGGACCAGCGACAAACCGTATTTCAAATAGCTGAAACGATGAATGATGCCGGCGAGCGCGAAGTAAAGCGAACGCAGGCCAAGGATCGCGAAGACGTTGGACGTGTAAACGATAAAGGGATCGTCGGTCACCGCGAAGATCGCGGGCACGCTGTCGAGAGCGAACATCAGGTCCGTCGCCTCGATCATGACCAGCACCAGCAGCATCGGCGTCGCCAGCAGGACTCCGTTGCGCCGGACGAAGAACTTGGTGCCTTCGTACGTGTCGGTCATCTTCACGTGCTTGCGCACGAACCGCATGATGCGGTTGTTCTCCAGATCGGGTTCCTCGTCGGACGCCAGCATCATCTTGATGCCGGTGAACAGCAGGAACGCGCCGAAGATGTAGATGGTCCAGTGGAACTGATGGATCAGGGCGGTACCGGCGAAGATCAGGATAGCGCGCATGACCAGGGCGCCAAGAATTCCCCAGAACAGGACACGGTGCTGAAAGGCCGGCGGAACCGCGAAATGGCCGAAGATCATGGCCATGACGAAGATGTTGTCTACCGACAGGCTCCATTCGATCAGATAGCCGGTCGTGAATTCCAGGCCTTTTTCCGTTCCCATGAACCAGTAGATACCGGCATTGAAGGTAAAGGCGATGGTGATGTAGCAGGCGCTGGCGATCAGTGCTTCGCGAACGGTAATCTGACGGGGACGGCGGTTGAACACGCCCAGGTCGAACGCGAGCAGTACCAGGATAAAGGCGTTGAAGCCTATCCAGATTAGGGGCGATGTTTCCATCGGGCCCTCCAAATGCGGTCACGCCCGTCGGCGCAAGAGCAGGTGAAGGAATCCGACATCATAGGTGGCGACCCACCTACCAGAGGGGCCCGGATTCGGGTTATCCGCGCTTAGTTGGGGCCGAGGAGCTTCATGTCAAGACGGTGGCGACAGGTTGTTCAAGCCATCCCCACGCGCAGCCTGATCAAATAATTCGTATAACTCTTGACCAGATGGGCCAGATTTTCGCAGTGCCTTTCGTCGTCGGGAAAACGAACCACCATCCCGATGGCATTGAAGAGGCGCCGGCCTTCACCGGACAGACCCGCTTCGGAATACCGCTGCACGCCGATGAGTTGGGAACCCAACTGATCGGCCTCGTTCTTGCAAACATCCCTTGGAACAAGCATCAACTCGAGAGCGCGCAGATTATCGCCATGCTCCTTAGCTTCCACTTCATCTCGTGGCAGTTCGGGACCCTCGATCGAGCTGAACTCTGCCCACTTCCACTTCAACATTTCCAGAAAAGCACGAAGTACAAAGATCTCCGCGGCTTGGTTAGGGATCTTGGATACACCGATACTCTTAAGCCGTTTTTCCGCTAAAGGTCGATGAGCATTCCATGCTTTCAGTAGAGCCGGAGCAACATGGTAAGCTGACATGATCGGAAAAATAAATGCACAAACCATCAGGTAATTGCTCACGGTATTGGCTGGTTATGAGCAGTTAGGCGACGGTGAAGGATC
>NZ_JCACHA010000998.1:5659-6280 GCF_059503625.1 Skermanella sp. | reverse complement strand
CTGGTGGCGGCCGCTCCGGCGGCATTCGCCCAGCTCGATAAGGTCCCGTCGCCGGCCTCCCCGTCGGTCAAGGAGGAGGTCGAGCTTTACCAGCAGCTTCAGGGCAAGATGCAGGGCACCGTCAGCATCCCGGACGGCAAGCTGGCGATGCTGGTCCAGCCGGAAGGCCGGGAGTGGCGGGAGTTCCGCAACTACTGGGCCCGCATCATCTCCGGCGTGATGATGGTTGGCATGCTGGCGGGTCTGGCGGCCTTCTATCTGTTCCGGGGCAAGATCCGCATCCAGGCGGGCCGGGTCGGGCGGACGGTGACGCGGTTCATGCCGGTCGAGCGCTTCGCCCACTGGCTGGCGGCCTCGAGCTTCGTCGTCCTGGCGCTGACGGGGCTGGCGCTGGCGTTCGGCCGTCCGCTGCTGATCCCGCTGATCGGGCACGAGGCCTTCACCGCGATGGCGTATTACGGGAAGATCGCCCACAACTACCTGAGCTTCCCCTTCGTGCTCGGCATCCTGATGATGTTCGTCCTGTGGCTGCGGGACAACATCCCGGAAAAGTCGGACATCACCTGGATCAAGCAGGGCGGCGGCTTTTTGAACAACGGCTTCCACCCGGAAGCCAGCCGC
>NZ_JCACHA010000998.1:0-5649 GCF_059503625.1 Skermanella sp. | reverse complement strand
CTTCAACGCCGGCCAGAAGATGATCTTCTGGACGGTGGTGCTGGGCGGCATGGCGATGGCGCTGAGTGGCTATATGCTGATGTTCCCGTTCTACCTGACGGGCGTCGGCGGCATGCAGATCGCCCACATCGTCCACTCGCTGGGAACGGCCGTCATGGTGACGGTCATCTTCGGCCACATCTATATCGGCACCATCGGCATGGAAGGCGCCTTCGACGCCATGGGCAACGGCGAAGTGGACCTGAACTGGGCGCGCGAGCACCACGCCGGCTGGCTGAAGAGCGAAGGCATTTCGACCGACACGCGGGACGGGCCGAGCAAGGTGCCGACGGGTGCCGGTGCCGGCCGGATCGCCGGACAGGAAGCCGGGGCCGACTAAGGCTTCCGTCGGGGTTGGGGTTGTTGTTGGTGTTGAAGGTGGTGACAGACGCGCGGCGGAAATTTCCGCCGCGCGTCGTCGTTTGTCACTCAACGTCACTTCGCGTCACTGGCGGGGCAGGGATGTTGAGGTGCTGGTAGCGGGCTTATGACCATGGTCCTGTGCTCCAAATGTGGTGAAATGTAATCAAACGACATGAAACGTTGTGGTGCGGGAGGGCCGGGAATGCGAGGGATAGTGACATCGAGAACGGCGTTCGGGGTTGCGAAACGTCACTAAACGTCATCAAACGTCATGTTCCTTCGGCTTCGATGGGCAAAACGGTACTGGCCGGGCCGGGTGGGGGCTGGCTTTCTTCTGATTTGAATGTCAAAGATCCAGCGGGCGAGACCATTGCCGGGGCAGGGCACCGCCTTATGGTTCTTGTTTTAGCACAAGAATATTAAGAAAATTTTCCTTCATCTCTGTTGCTGCCGGCAGTGCCATCTGGCGCACTGAAGCGGCGGGTACCGTCTTGACGCGGCGCTGTCATACGTATAATCATACTGCGCAGCATAGGAGGTCGTTATGCCAATGGTCCCTTACAAAGGGTCGATCACCACGACCGGAACGTCGGAAGCCTTCCGCTTCGAGAAGGGATTGTTCCGGCAGAACCCCGAATTTCGACAAAAATCGACTGTCGAGGCGCATATCATCGGTCGTGGCACGCTGCTGGTGCATGTCGTGGATGACACGCCCGAACAAGAGCAGGAACAGCGCGGAGATCCCATGATCGGAGCGTTCCTTACATTCATCGAGCGTGATGCCATCGATCATCCTGACCACATCACGCCTTTGTCGTCTTCGCAAATCTCCCGCGGCGTCGAACTCACCCGCGACGTTGTCGTTTCGGACGACGACGAGATCCCCGACGACATAACGCTTTAACTGCGAATTCACTATCCAGGCCGGGACGGCGTGTGAACCGTCCCGGCCTTCTTGATTCCGCCGTTTCTCCAGAAGGCCCGCATTCATGCCGAACTCTCCTTTCGACACTCGTAACGGCTGGAAACTATTCACGCACCCCGCATTCAAAACTGTTTACGACGGCCTTGTCGCGGATGTCGGTCGCCTTGCTGCCGAGAACCCTACCGACTACACAGGCCATCCCAAGGCCAAAATTCTTGCTCGTATCAACACCTTGATTCTCGACGAAATCCCCGCTGATCCTAATCACAAGGACTATCGGCAGGGCACGAAACTTGGCGACCAGTACAAAAACTGGTTCAGGGCCAAGTTTCTGAAAAACCGCTTTCGGCTGTTTTTCCGTTTCGACAGCACGTCGAAGATCATCATCTATTGCTGGGTCAATGACGAGAACTCCTTGAGGAAGGAAGGGGCAAAGACCGATCCTTACATGGTGTTCAGCAAGATGCTCAAGTCGGGCAACCCTCCCGGCAAGTGGGACGATCTCGTCAGGCAGGTTGTTGGCTCCGATTAGAAAACACAGGCTCTCATCGCGTTCCAGGGTGATGAACCTGCATCGCCGGCAGCGGCCGTAGATACGGCTGGAAGCCGCGTAACATCAGCGCCTGACCGGTTTTGGCGGATACGGAAGCGCCGCGTAATACCAACTGCCGGCCATCCAAGGCACCAGCATTTGATCTTCAGGAAGCAGGAGTGGAGTTGGCAGATAAGGGTCGAGTTCACCTATTTCGAACCGGCACAGGTTGATCGCATGCCAGAACCCACCACCAACTTCCCCACCGTAGCGATAGCGACCATCTGAGGTGAAGGCGATTTAGCCTTCCGGCAGATGTCCGAGTGCCGCGAGGCAGTTGCCGGCTTCCACATCCCACGGCCGAGCAGTGCCGTCAATTGAGGCGGACGCCAGTAGGCTTCCTTCTGCGCTGAAGGTTATGTATGAGGCCAAGGATTCATGCTCCTTGGAAAAGGCTAATTCGCGCCCGTTGGCGACCGACCACAGCCGCACCGTCCTCGATTCCGATCGCTGCGACGGCGGGTACACCCTGCTTCCCAGGGAGAACTATCAGGGTCGTATCCGCCAGGATTTCTGCCGTCGCCTGAACCGTAACTCGTCTCCAGGCTTTATCGGCGCTGGGGACAGGTCGCGGTTCCGGGGGAAGCATGTCTGTGTTCGGAATGTGAACAGTCGTGGGCTGATTCCGCCGCCGCGCTTTTCGTGGAGGCTTCGTATTACCGTGGCACCAAAATCATTCGGTTGGAGGACTATCGGACCCGTCCGGCCGTGTCTCCCTTGATGGAGCGTGCGCTGAACTTCATCGAGCTGGTCGGCAAGTCCGGTTTCGTCACCGTGCCTCGCGATCCGACCGGCAGTATGCTGGTTGCGGGTATGGATGCCGCCGGCGTCGATGAGGATCAGGCTCGCGCCATCTATCGCGCGATGCTCGCCGCTTCCGACGACGAGGGGGTGGAGGCGTAGACGCGGGCTCCGGCCGCGCTTCTTTCACACCTGCGCATTTGAACGCGGCCGGAGGCCGCGTCTACGGCGAGCATTTCCGCCTTTATTTCAGGGCGGAAATGCACGGTTTATGCCTGTTGTCATATGACCGGCGAGGCGTTATCGTGACGCCTCTGCGTACCATTACGGGAATATCGTAGTATTCAATAAACCGCGACGTTCCGGCCGCTCCGCTTTGGCGCTGGCCGACGGATGGTTGTTGCCTGATTTCCCGCCAATAATCCCATTCATGGGGAGTGCCATAGTGTCAGGCTTTCGTAGCAATTCATTGAACGGATCAAGGGCGGGGCTGGCCGGGGCGGCTGCCGCGCTGGTGCTTCTGGCCGCCGCGTCCGGCGCATCGGCGCAGGACAAGCCGTCGAACCGCGTGTTCGGCAATCCGCCCGTGCTGGGGCAGCCTTCGGCGGCGACCGGCGCGGCGTCGCTGCTGCGGCTGCCGGCTCCGGGGCCTCGCGTCAGCAACGAGCGCTCGTACAACCTGGACATCAAGTATGTCGAGAGCAGGCTGTTCGACCCCAGCACCGGGCATGACCAAAAGGTCCGGCTGCGCGGCTATGTCGGCACCGATACCGATCCGAACCGGCCCTATATCGCCCCGACGATCGAAGTGGCGCCGGGCGACACCGTTCGGGTCACGCTGAACAACAAGCTGCCGGTCGATCCGACCTGCACCGACAGCAGCGTGCCGGCCGATACTCCCCATTGCTTCAACGGCACCAACCTGCATTCCCATGGCCTGTGGGTCAGTCCGACCGGCAACAGCGACAACGTGCTGCTGAAGCTGCTGCCCGGCAAGAGCTTCCAGTACGAATACAACATCCCGTCGGACCACCCGTCGGGGACGTTCTGGTATCACCCGCACCTGCACGGCTCGACGGCGCTCCAGGTCGCCAGCGGCATGGCCGGCGCGCTGGTCGTGCGCGGCAGCCGTCCGCCGACGCCCGTCGCCAACGGCGACCTGGACACGCTGCTGGTCGATGCCAAGGGCGCGTCGATCCCGGAAAAGCTGCTGGTGTTCCAGCAGATCCAGTATGCCTGCGAAGGGCCGGACCATAACGTCCAGATGCTGCCGAACGGCAATGTCGACTGGACCTGCCTGCCGGGCGATACCGGCGTCATCGAATCCTACGCCCAGTTCGGCCCCGGAACCTGGGCCGCGTCGGGCCGCTGGACCAGCATCAACGGCCAGATCCTGCCGCATTTCCAGGTGCCGAAGAGCGGTCTGGCGGAGCGCTGGCGTCTGGTCCATGCCGGCGTGCGCGAAACCATCACCGTTCAGTTCCGCAAGCTGAAGTCGAGCGTCGGGCCGATCGACGAGCTGCATCTGCAAGCGAAGGATTCCGACCAGTTCGTTCAGGACTCATGCGTCGGCGATCCGGTGCCGTATCAGATCGTCGCTTCGGACGGCCTGACCATGGCCAAGGCGCAGGAGGTCACGGCGACCACCTTGCAGCCGGGATACCGCAACGACCTGCTGGTGATCTTCCCCGAAGCCGGCGAATACTGCGTCAGCGAGGTCGCTACCCCCGCTTCCGGCAACGTCAGCGACGCCGCCAGCGGCCGCGAGATCCTGGGCTTCGTTTCCGTCGGGAACGGTACGACCCTGTCCGGCGCCGATGCCATCCGGAAGGCGCTGACCGAGCAGCTCGTCGCCACGGCGGAACGCGTCTATGCCGATCCCATCGTCAAGGGCAAGGTCGTCAAGGATCTGAAGGAGGGCTTGAAGCTGACCAGCTTCGTGCCGCGTCCGACGATCAAGGACGACGAAGTCGACGGCTATCAGGAATTGGTGTTCTTTATCGACACCTCGTCATCGGCGAATGCCACCTTCGAGGTCGGCAACAACTTCACGATGACCAAGAATGCCGCCGGAAACTACGTGCCGGCGAGTGCCGAACCCTATTCCGCCAGCCGGATCGACCGGGAACTGCCGCTGGGCGGCGTCCAGCAGTGGGAATTGCGGTCGTACTTCGCCAGCCATCCCTTCCACATCCACGTCAACCCGTTCCAGATCGTCAAGATCGTCGATCCGAACGGCAAGGACGTCAGCGTGTCCGGGGCGGTGGACAACGCGGACCCGACCGGCGTCGATCCGCAGTATCCCGGTCTTCAAGGCGTCTGGAAGGATACGCTCTGGGTCAAGAGCCTGATCACGTCGCCATCAGCCCTGACCGATCCGCCGACCGGCATCTACAAGATCGTCATCCGGACCCGGTACGAGCGCTATATCGGCCAGTTTGTCCTGCACTGCCACATCCTGGACCACGAGGACCAGGGCATGATGCAGAACGTCAACATCGGCATTCCGGACGGGCAGGGTGGCGTGACGCACGGTCACCACTGATGGGGAAACCGTGCCTGGACATGACCCATAGGCTCTAATTTAGGCTATCTCTTCCGACTTTCCGTCATGCCAAGACTTGATCTTGGTATCTCCTTTCAGGAGATGAGGGGATGACATCGAGACTTCAGGTTGAAGTCCTCACGTCAGCTTTCGCCGGGAGGTGCCAAGATCAAGTCTTGGCATGACGATATAGTGGGGGAGAATGTCAACGTGACGGCCAGGAACGTCTTACGTTGGCGCCCGTGGGGCAGGACATGAGCGGCTCGGAAGCGGGTCGCTTCATCGACGGAAGGCCCGCCACCCTGGAAGGGGTGGCGGGCCTTTTCTTGTTCGGGAGAGGATTGCCGGCCGTCAGCGCCGGGTGGTGAAGCCGACCGGGGAGACGGTGGTGCCCTTGCTGCTCTTCAAGGCCATGACGGCGCCGGCTCCCGGAGCCGCCGCGTT
>NZ_JCACHA010000997.1:0-6280 GCF_059503625.1 Skermanella sp. | reverse complement strand
GTGCTGGCGGCCCTCAAGAAGACCGGCGGGATCTGGTTCGGCTGGAGCGGCGATGTCGTCGCGGCGCCGCCATCGGCGCCCAACCTGACGCCCGTCGGCAAGCTGACCTATGCGACGCTGGATCTGGCCAAGCGGGACTACGAGGAATATTACAACGGCTACGCCAACTCTACATTGTGGCCGCTGTTCCATTTCCGGCTGGGCCTGACCAACTTCAACCGGCGCAACTATGCCGGATATCAGCGCGTCAACGCCCTGTTCGCGTCCAAGCTGGCGCCGCTGCTGAAGCCCGACGACATGGTGTGGGTCCACGACTACCACCTGATCCCGTTCGGCGAGCAGTTGCGGCTGATCGGGATGGGCCACCGGATGGGCTTCTTCCTGCACACCCCCTTCCCGGCCCCCGAACTGCTGGTGGCGCTGCCCAACCACGCCGACATCGTGCGGGCGCTGTGCGCCTATGACGTGGTCGGCTTCCACACGACGACCGACCTGCGCTGCTTCATCAACTATATCCGCTTCGAAGCGCGCGGCACGGTGACCGAGCGGCCGGACGGCGAAGGCTATTTCATCAACGCCTTCGGCCGCACCCTGGTCGCCCGCTCCTTCCCGATCAGCATCGACACCGAGCCGCTGGTGACCCTGGCAAAGCAGGCGGCGCGCACCCGGCAGACCGAACGGCTGCGGGAGAGTCTGGTCGGCCGCGACCTGATCATCGGTGTCGACCGGCTCGACTATTCCAAGGGGCTGCCCCAGCGCTTCGAGTCGTTCCATTGCCTGCTGGAGAACTACCCGGCCAACCGGGGCCATGTCTCCTTCCTCCAGATAGCGCCGCCGTCGCGCTCGGACGTGCCGGAATACATCGCGATCCGAAAGGAGCTGGAAACGCTGAGCGGTCATATCAACGGCCGCTTCGCCGAGTTCGACTGGGTGCCGATCCGCTACCTCAACAAGAGCTTCACCCGCCGGTCGCTGGCCGGCTTCTTCCGCGTCAGCGCGGTCGGGCTGGTGACGCCGCTGCGCGACGGCATGAACCTCGTCGCCAAGGAATACGTCGCCTGCCAGGACCCGGAAGACCCCGGCGTCCTGGTGCTGTCACGGTTCGCAGGGGCGGCGGAGGAGCTGGGCGACGCTCTGATCGTCAATCCTTACGATATCGAATCGGTCGCCGATGCGCTTCAGCGTGCCCTCACCATGCCCCTGGACGAGCGCAAGGCGCGCTACAACGCCATGATGGAGGTTCTGCGCCGGAGCGATATCTCGGTATGGCGAGAGAATTTCGTGACCGCGCTGGCGGGTGCGCCGTACGATAGCTGAGGACCGCGCAACAGGAAGCTCAACGGCAAGGAATGGCAGCATGACCGGAACTCGCTCCCTCGTGGCGGATATCGGCGCCACCAACGCCCGCTTCGGGCTGCTGGACGCGTCGGGCCGCCTGCTCCATACCAGGACGCTGCCCTGCATCGGCCATACGACGCTGGAGGAGGCGGCGCGGGCCTATCTGGAGTCGGCGCAGCCCGACGATCATCCGGCCGAAGGCGCCATCGCCATCGCCGGCCCCGTCACCGGCGACCTGCTGACGATGACCAACCATCCCTGGACCTTCTCGGTCGAGGCAACGCGCGACACGCTGGGGCTGGACCGGCTGGTGGTGGTCAACGACTTCACCGCCGCCGCCATGGCGATCCCGCGGCTGACCGAAGCCGACCGGCTCAAGGTCGGCGACGGCGAGGCGGCCGCCGGCGAAGTGATCGGCGTGATCGGACCCGGCACCGGGCTGGGCGTCTCCGGACTTGTCCAAGGCGCCGCCGGCTGGACCGCCCTTGCCGGCGAAGGCGGGCACACCACCATGGCGGCGGTGGACGACCGCGAGAGCGCCGTCCTGTCGCTGCTCCGCCAGCAGTTCAGCCACGTCTCGGCCGAACGCGTGATCTCCGGCCAGGGGCTGGTGAACCTCTACGCCGCGCTGACCCGGCTGGAAGGCCGCGAGCCCCGGTCCGTCACCCCGGCTGAAGTCGCGACGCATGGAGTGGATGGCAGCGATCCGGCCTGCGCCGAGGCGCTGGGGATGTTCTGCGCCATGCTCGGCACGGTTGCCGGCAATCTGGCGCTGACGCTGGGCGCCCGGGGCGGCGTCTATATCGCGGGCGGCATCGTGCCCCGCCTGGGCGATTTCTTCGCCCGCTCGGCGTTTCGCGACCGTTTCGTGGAAAAGGGCCGGCTGCGCGACTATCTAGACCCGATCCCGACCTATGTCGTGACCCACGAACTGCCTGCCTTCCTGGGACTGAAGGCCGTTCTGGACCAGGGATGACCTATTCCCGCAGGTCCTTGACCACCGCGAGCACGACGCCGAACCGTTGCACCTCCGCAACGACTTGGCCGAACATGGTGAAATTGCAGCCGGCCTGGGTCCACGACACCAGGAAGTCGGCTTTCTCCGGTTCGCCGACCAATTGGAACTGGTCGGGCAGGAAATACATCACGGAGGTCGGGTGACCGCAGACGAAGACCTTGACGGGATCGGGGCCTAGCCGGCCGCCGCGCTCGTTCGCCACGTATTCGTGCAGTTCGTCGGCCGCCCGGTGAAGGGCAGCCCCCCAATAATCCAGCTCGTAGTGCCACTCCGCCCCGGCGATGCCGCCGATCAGGCGGTTGTAGTAGATGTACTCGTACGGATGCAGCACCGCCATGACCCAGAACTGCGCCACGACGGCGGCGGTGAAGGGCAGCGCCAGCAGCCGGGCACGAATCCTGGACCGGTTGTCGGCCACCGCTGCCCAGAGCCGGTCGAAGCCGATCGCCGCCAGTACCGCCATCGGCGGCAGCACGAACAGGAAGTGCCTGAAGCCGTTATAGATCACCGGATGGGTGATCAGCACATACACGACCGGGAAAAGCGCCGCCAAGGCTACCAGCGCCACCTGCACCCGATGGACCCGATCGACCATCAGGGGGGGCCGCATCACGGCGCGGACGCCGAACCAGCCGGCCAGCCCTAGCCCCGCCAGCACCAGTTCCGGCAGCTGCAGCGCCAGCATGGTCGGCAGATACGTCACCGGCAGATCGTCGGCGGAAATCCAGCGGCCGCCGTAGAGCACTTCGTTCGGCCAGGGGAAAGCCGAGAATTTCAGGAAGGCCCGGACCGGGTTCAGCAGATCGATATGAGCCCAGGGCCAGATCAGGACCATCACCGCCCAGGCGACCGGCAGGGCCGGCAGCAGCCGGAGCGTCACGGCCAGCGTCTGACGCGCCATCCCGCCCACGTCGCGGCGGTCTTCCGCCATGCTCCACAGCCAGCCCAGCACCGCCAGTCCCAGGAAGAACACCGCGAGGATACCGCCGATCCGGGTGCCGAGCGTCAGTCCCAGGACGGCGCCGTACCCCGCCACCAAACCCCAGCGCGGGCGCGGCAACTGGCCGATGATCCGGGCGGACAGGTGGACGCACCAGATCATTCCGCAGGCGAAAGGAACGTCCTTGGGATTCGAGAACATATGGCCGTAAAAGGCCGGCAGCAGCGCCAGCAGCAGCACCGCGAAGAACCCGGTCCGCTCGCCGCCCAGCAGGCGGGCCAGCCGCCATGCCCCCGTCATGCCGAGCAGGCCGATCAGCCCGCCCAGCAGATGGCGCGTCTCGTAGGGGCCGTAGGGCGACACCCGCTCCAGCAGCGCGCCCGCCATGTCGAAGCCGCCGCCGTAGAGATACAGGTTGTCGAAGCTGAAGGCGGACTGGTCGGTCAGGCCGGAAGCGTAATAGTTCAGCAGCAGCAGTCCATACTGCCGCTGCACCTCCTCGTCCCAGATGATGCCGTATTCCGGGAACGACAGGACGATCAGGACGCCGGTCGAGAGCAGAAGTCCAAGGGAAAGGTCGTAGAACAGGGTGTGCGGAAGGACTCCTGCAACCAGCCTGCCCAGGCCGGCGTCGGAGTATCTCGGATCGATCACGGTCATGCGGGGATTGTCCGTCAGGCCTCGTTGCGCCACGCGACGGTCTGATCCGTCCCGCGCCGCATGTTGACCGGAGCGGCCGCCGGGGCCGAGGCCCCGTGGACGGAGCGCACGATGAACAGAGGCCGGCCTTTCACCTCGTCGAAGACCCGGCCCAGGTAATCGCCGATGATGCCCAGGGTCAGCAGTTGGACCCCGCCCAGGAAGAGTACGGTGACGATGATCGATTCATAGCCGGGGACATCGACGCCGTAGACGGCGGTCCGCATCAGGCGGATGACGATATAGCAGAAGGCCAGCGCCGACACGGAGCCGCCGATCAGGCTCCAGACCCGCAGCGGGAAGGTCGAAAACGCCGTCAGCCCGACCAGCGAGAAGCGCAGCAGCTTGAAGAAGCCCCACTTGGTATCGCCGCTCGCCCGTTCGCCCTGGACATAGGGAATGGTCGTCTGGCGGAACCCGACCCAGGCGAAGATGCCCTTCATGAAGCGGGTACGTTCCGGCATGCGGTTGATGACGTCCACGACGATCCGGTCGAGCAGCCGGAAGTCGCCGGCCTCGCGCGGCAGCGGCACTTCGGACATGCGGTCGAACAGCCAGTAGAAGATCCTGGCGCCGAGCCGGTTGCCGGCCGACTGGCCGGTCCGGGCCTGCCGGATCGCGATCACGACGTCGAAGCCTTCGCGCCATCTGGCGACGAGGTCGGGCAGCAATTCCGGCGGATGCTGAAGGTCCGCATCCATCGGGATCACGGCGTCGCCCTCGGCCGTGGAGAGGCCGGCGGACAGCGCCGCCTCCTTGCCGAAGTTGCGCGACAGGTCGACCACCCGCACGCGCGGCTCACGCGCATGGACCGCCACCAGCTTGTCCAGGGTGTCGTCGCTGCTGCCATCGTTGACGCAAACGACTTCCCAGTCCATCGGCAGGGTGTCGAGCACCGGGAACAGCCGGGCGAACAGCGGCTCGATATTGGCGGACTCGTTATAGGAGGGAATCACGACCGACAGCAGCTTGCGGGCTCCGCGGTCCGGCTGGGCCGGACGCGGTTCGAACTGTGCTACCACCGACGACACTGTGTCCTGAGACGACATGTTCTCGAATGCCCCTCGGGCAGGCCGCCGACGACCGGGCGGAATCCGTGCCACAAGTTGGTTACAGTAATACCGATGGGTTCTATAACACGGAAAAACGTCCCAAAGCCATACGGCTGATTGATAGATTTAGCCGAAACTAATGTCTTCAGGTTACCCCGATTAAGCCATCGATTTGCCTTTTTCTTCCTGATGAATTGCATTGGCGGCGATTGTTGCATTGCCGTTGTCGGCATATGCGGCAGTGTATTCCGGTACTGACCGGATGACTCGCGCGGGATTGCCGCCCACCACGTGCCCGCTCTCCACCGGCGCCGTCACGACCGCTCCTGATGCGACGATGCAGCGGTCTCCGACATCGGCCATGACGATGGCGCCTTCCCCGATCCAGGTGTCGCGCCCGATCGTCACCAGCGCCGCGCGATCCCGGCTGAACGGGATCAGGCTGCCGTCGGGTCCGTGGGCATGCTGATTCCTGCCGCTCAGGATGCTGACGCGGGTCGCGATCAGCGATCCTTCGCCGATGACCGCGTCGCCGATCACCGACAGCGGGCCGATATAGACGCGGGCGCCGATGCGGGCGTGACGGCTGGAAAACCAGCTCAGGAAGCCGATCTCGCAATCGGGGGCGCACCCATCCAGCGTCAGGCGCCCGAACGCCCGCCGCAGCCAGTTGCCGGGCAGTCCCGGAACCAGGGAAAAGGCCTGCCCGAACAAGACGAACAGGTCGCCCCGCTCGCTGAAGCGCGCCTCCACCCGGCAAAAACCGGCCGGCACCGCAACGATCAACAGACAAACGGCGTCGGCTGCGGCCTTGATCAAGGCCTTGGGATTTAAGGAACCTGCCATGCCCGATGTTGGAGCATGGAGATGGAGCCGGGGCAATGGACCAAAACGGGTAGCCGGAAAGCTCAACATGCGACGCGCTTGCATTCCACGGCATCCCGCGATACGCCGGAAAGAAGGATGAAGGGAGAGACCCAGGCATGGCGGCGGGTACGAAATTCGACTTCCATTTCGATGAGGCGTTGCGCAAGCGTGGCGTAACCGGCGCCTATTCCCTGCTGCTGGGCGCAGATCAGGGCAGGACGCCACCGGACGAAATAGCCGCCTTCGTCGATGGAGTCGTGGCGGGAGTGCGGGAGCGGGCTGTCCGCGACCTGATCACAGCGGACCCCGTCTATGCCGGCTTCCGCGAGCTTCACAAGAGCTTCGAGGTGCCGACCCGCAAGCTGT
>NZ_JCACHA010000996.1:0-6283 GCF_059503625.1 Skermanella sp. | reverse complement strand
CTCTTGCCGGTATCCGTGACGGTCACCGCTATGCTCGACGGTATCGAGGTGCTGGTATTGGTCGAGCTAGTGCCGGTCGTGCGGGTACTGGTTTCGAGGATTTTCTCAGCGGACGGCTGGTTCGATTCAGTCGTCGCGGCAGAGGCGGCATCAGGCTTGTCGCGATTGGAGTTGGTGACCTTGGTGACCTGCGGTTTGCCATTGGACGTGCCGGTGGTGCTGGAGGTTCCACCCGGCGGTGTCCCTGTGGTAGCGGCCATGATGGTTCTCCTCAAAATTATTCTAAACACCACAACAAGAGGTCATCATGCCGGTTCCATTGCGTCCACTCCCGTCCTCCTGGCATGGAGTAACTGACCTGAAGGGGAACTGGCGGTTCATTACCAGCCACTGCCTGATAGGGGCGAGGTCGCCGCTCGCATGGCTGCCGTCTGTTACCTCACCGGTGTCGGCGAGATCGTGCACTGCTGTCCTCGTGAATACCATCTGACGCGAACAAATCGACCAAGGATGGCCTGAACGATCACTTTGACCTCGTCCGGATCGCGTGCGACAGGTGCGAGCGGGCGGGTCAGTACAGGAAGGAGACGCTGGCGGAACGGTTCGGATGGGATGAGGTCATGCCCGAAGTCATCAGGGTGCTGGCCGGGTGCCGGGAACTGGGAGATTATTCAAAGGGGTGCGGAGCACATTTCATTGACCTGCGGGTGCGGTGAACCGGATCCCTGAGGTGTCAGAAGATTTGAGGATCATATCGGTATGAGTAAGAAGAAAAGTCCTGAAAAATCCCAGGAAACTGAAGTAGACTATAAAAAGATTGCTGAATTTTCTAAGAAATTATATCAGGATAAGCCAAAATTAGTTGAAGACATGTCTTTTGCGATCTTCCGCTCAATGGCCTTTAGGATGCTCAGGCGAGGGGAGATCGTTCTGGATGAGAGAGAAGACACCAAAATTGCTCACCAACTCATGGGAAAAATACTAAAAAACCTTCATGACGAGAAAGGCAACGTCATTCCGGTAGCTTTATCAGCGGATCACTCGGATGAATTGCTGAGCAAGGCAAGAGAATATCATACATCTGAAGATCTCAATATGGCTGTTCTTCTTTATGCAACTTATTTCGAGCACAAGGTAAATCACATCGTCGTCACTGCATGTGATCTAAAGAAGATACGAAAACCTACAGCTACAGCAATGTTTAAAACAATTCGCAGACTGGAAGAAAAAACTGGTTGGATTCTGGAGGTTCTCGTTGGAGAGTCATTGAACGCGGCGACACGGAATACTATTAGGGATATCAGCGATTATAGAAATTACTATGTCCACTACAAGCATGGCCCCTATGACATGACCCGAAATAAGGGGCTTCGCTCAGCGTTGGAAAAAGCTGAGACGGCGGTGTCGGATCTAGACGCCTACCGGGACAAACATTTTCATCATGGGCAGGAAGCACGGTTGGACGGTATTTTGGCCTTCCTTCGTAGTAGAGTACCATCAAGAATGACGCCGTTTCCTGAGCGAGGGAAAAGTGCTGCTGGTGAAACGGGGGACCCCTGACAACCGGGGTAGACCAAAGGGGCGCAAGGGCACCTCTTAGGATCCAGGCCGGACGGCTCGAACTGGCATGGAAATACGTCCCACCGGGTAGGAATGGGAATTTTCCATATACGCTGTAATGCGTTCGCAGTATCCAATGATATCAATGCCTTAGCAAAGTGGTTGAAACTATTGAAGTCCTATGATTCGGCCACTTTATGGACATCGACCCATTGACTCAGGCAAAGGCTGGACTGCCGTCCCATAATACCCGCCTGAGTAGAACATCCCCGGATCGAGTGGTTGTCGCCTGTTTCCGGCCTGTTGGACCAGCAGGACGCCGATCCTAGACTGATGGGGTAGATCAGGGCTGGTCGTCGGCGTCGTCATCCCCGACGATCTCCTGCCAGATTTCCTCGACGATGCCCGATGGCGGGTCGACCTCGATCTCGGGGCGATGCTCGACCAGGGTGTTGCCATCGGCGTCGAGGGTCGGGATCTCGGCAGGGTTCGAGGCCCAGGTGAACACGACCCGCTGAGCCGCCTCTGTCTTGAGGTCGACGCTCTTTAGCTGAGGGGCGGCGTATTTCATCAGTTCCGCCCTGGCCTGATACTGGATTTTCTCGGAGCGGGCTGTCTGTGCCAGTTGGATCATGGCCTGGAACGGGTTGAACCCGGCCTCCTCACACAGAGCTTTCACGTCCCAGTTCATGGCCCGGTATGGACTGCCGAGTTTCTTTCCATTACCTGGAATTCGCTTGCTTCCCTTTGTGATCCGACCACGCTCGTCCCGGATCACCCCAGGGGTGGGGGTTGTGGCGTCGGGGTCGGTGGGGGTCATTCCAGTTTCACTCCGTTTTATTTGGTCAAAAGTATTTGCCAAGGCTCGAAGCATCACGCTCGCTTTGCCCGGTTTGAGGCCAGCTAACCGATATCAAGTCCGGTTGGACGAGGGAGCGAGGGGCGAGGGGCGAGGTCCGGGGCCAAGTCCGGGCCGATCCCGTCGGAAAAAACCCTCCCAGTTTGTGTTTTCCTTAGAAGACTCTATAAGGAAAACACAAACTGGGAGGGTTTTCCCCCGTCATATTGCCTCTTTATTGAGCACATTCGAGTTCGAGGTCCTGCCCAGCAGGACCGAGACCAAGTCGAGCACTTCGGCCTGATTGAGCCTGGACACCGTATCCGGACTCGGGGCCGGATCCGAAAACGATCCCGCCGCTTCCTCCGTCAAGCTCTCCCCGATAGCGATAAGCTCCGCCTCGTTAGCTTGACGACGCCGAATCTCCCGCCGTTCTTTCTGACTCAGCCAGAGGGCAAAGTCGTACCGCGACTCCCGACACAGGACCTCATCGATCTTGCTCCATAGGCTTACCGACAGGATCAGCCAGTGGTGCGGGTCAACACCGCGTTTCCGGAACCCAAGATTTCGGCCCGCTGTCTGATTGAAGGCGTCGACGTGGCGAAACTTGACGCAGGTCCTGACGCCTGCCCAGGCGTTCAGCACCTCGTGCATTTCATGTTCCTCCGGCCCCATGTGGAGCATCGTCTGGGCGAGATCCTGACCGATGAGCCCATTGCTGCCCTTGGCTTTCGCGTGGGTCATCGTCCGGCTGCTCTCCTGTGCTTTGTCGCTGATCACCAGGAAGTCGTCCCCGTGCTGGGATCGGAACCGGTTGATCGCCTCCCCGACGCCTTTGGCGGTGCAGCCCCGGTCGTACCAGAGCCTGACGGTGTCGCGGGGAATCAGCGGTGTCGCGAGTTCGACGATCCGGAAGACCTGCCGGTCATTCCGGCCCCGTCCCAGCACCTTGACCGGCGGCAGACACCCAGCGATGACGGTCGGGACCAGTTCGGTCGTCAGGATCATGACCCGGCGGGCAACTCCGGCCCACCAGTTCCGGGGCCGGACCATCCAGCGGTTCCCCACCGCCTTGGTGTAGATGCTCGGTAGCTCGCCCCGCTCGGTCGTGTCGCCATATTCGCCGCTATCCTGAACCACGACCTCCCGCCACGCCTTGTCCGACCCTTCGGCGATCACGCGGCAGGTCTGGAAATCGATATCGAGTTCCCTGCCGTGGTAGACTCCCGATGGTTTCCCCCGGACCGCAAGAGCTTCGATGAAATCGCGGGATTTCTCCAGCGTCTCTCCCGGCCGCCGCCACGACGGGTAGTCCCGCTTGAGATCCCGAACCCACTCGACGACCTCGTGGCGATGAATGTCCAGTAAGTCCCCCGCCGCGACCTCGTCGTGGATCGCGACGCCCAACTGCATGTCGGTCCGCAGGGCGGCCATCCGATCAGGTGCCGCACCATTTTTATGAACCCGCCAGAAGTCCCGGTGCCAGAACGCCCGGCTGTGGCTGTATTTCGTCCAGTTCTGCATCAGGGCATGGCTGGTACAGAATACCGGGCGACGCCGTCCGACCTCCCGCCATACCTCCTGGTGCCGCCGCTCCAACGCCTTGATTATCCTGGGTTGACGGTCACACACCATGACCCAGAGGCTGGAGTAGCCGTCCGACAGAGCATCATCCAGGGTCAAGGGATCAACCCGGCTCTTCTGGCAGATATCACGATATTCCCGGATCCACGACGCCACCACGACCGAGTGGTAGCCGTTTCGGTTCTGTGAAGTGTTGAACTCGCGGGCTTTTTCCGCCGCCGCGTCGTAGTTGCCGAACGCCATCATTTGGAGCTTTTCCTGGCCGCCCGCTGCCCGGACAATCTGGTCGAACTCCGCGATCAGGCCCTTGGTCTTGCCTGCCCCTTCGGGTCCTTTGAGGTACGACAGTGGATTGTCCCTCACGGTTTTCAACACCGCTCGTCGGGTCAAGTCCGGCACCTTGTCGGGTCCGGTTGCCGCCGCCTGAAACGAGAGTTCGACTTCCGACAGGGGACGGGATCGGACGCGATCGATCCACGTCACGAGATCATTGGGATCCGGCTCCACCTCCGGGAGATTGAGCGTATGACTGGTCCGACGTTCCTTCAGCCACAGGGCCATCAGGACACCGAGCCGAAAGTCCAGCGGGGGTGGCGACCGGTCCTTCCAGGCATCTCGTCCGCACATCATCAGGTGGGCGAAATCATCCCTGATGATCGACGATGCCCGCCCGTCATGCTGGCTGTTGTAGAAACTCGCGATCCAGTTCGAGCCGTTCCATTCCAGCCGGTAGAGCTTCGGCCACGCTCCCCATTTCCGCTCGCAGTGCTGCCGCAGCCTGGACTCGCAATACACCCGCTCGTCTTCTGCCAAAGGGCCGGGACGAATGGCCGTCGTCGGCGGGTTCGAGTTCCCGCGAGCGGCTTCGCTCGCTCGTCCCCCCGGTTCGACGCCGACACCGAGCTTCCGGTCGCGTTCAGCGGTCCGAAGGAACGGAGCGGGCTGGAAAAACAACTCGTCGGCATCCACTGCCCGGTGCCCCCGATATTGCTCCCATAGGGTGACCTGCGGTACCTTCGTACCGACCGGCATCCCGAGGATGTTGGGTTTCGGGATACCATCTTTGGCGTCCTTGCCGATGATTCGCGTGCCCCAGGGCATCCGCCTAAAGGACTCCGGGCGATCAAGCATCTTGTCCGGGTCGATGCCCGGCGGGATTTCGAGCACCGCCTTGATGATCTCCACCACCCGTCCCCAATGAGCGGTGAAGCCGTCCCGCATCGCACGGCGGTCAAGCCCGGCCCGGTCCACGATGGGATAGGAGTCGAACATGATATGCAGGTGGAGGCTCTTGTTCCCGCTCCAGCAGGCCGTGATCCCCATGAAGTCGCCAAACCGCGACAGTTCCCCGTAGAGGCCGCCTAATGGAGCGCCGAGCGGTTTACCGCTGCTCCGGCACCAACTCATCTGGGTCTTGACGAACTCGATTTCCGGGATGTCAAACTCGACCGTGAAGACATACGGGAACCCGCCGACGACCCGCTGAGATGGCTGATTCCACCGAGTTCGCCCCTTGTCATCGGTCAGGACCTCGCCTTGGGCATCGGTGAGAGGGGTTGCCAACACCATGGTGTTGGTCCAGTACGTTACCTGCTGTCGGTAGGACAGCCACTCCGCCTTACCCTGATTGCGGATCTCATGAGCAAGCTGATGGGTCCGACCCCAATCGTAGACGGTCTCGCTGATGCAGATGTTGCTGAGGTGTCGCCAGAGGAAGCGTTCGCTGAACTCATCGCTCGGACGCTCGATAGCCCGGACGAACTGGTTCGCGATCCTGCCCCCGAGTTGCGGGCGAATGTATTGTTCTACTAGGGGGAGGAAATAACTATGGTCCACGTCGGCCTCCACACGGGAGCACCGGCACCGGGATCATCATCACGTCGGGCGTGGTCAATCATGCGTAGCTCCATACTGGCTCCAGAGGGTTTGGGCGGTCGACTGGGACCTGGAGCCGGTAGTCGCTATCCGAGGCTCATGACTTCCTCGGTCGCCGACCGCCTACCTATTTATTCAGGAGCCGATAACGGAAACGCGAAATCAAAAATCATTTCCCGGTGAACCATACAGGATGAATTGCGGTGGCCGCCGCAGGCTCTTGGGTTTTCGCTCTTCACGATGACCGCAACTAATAGATAATCCTCCACAACCCTCCGATGTACAATTGTGCAAATAGTCACCTTCCGGCAGGCTAAAAAATGTTGGCAGGTGATGACATCTGTCATCAGCAGGTTGTTGACAGGTGATGACGGGTGTCATCAGAGGGCTGACGACAAGTGCTGACACTCTTCAACAGGCTACATC
>NZ_JCACHA010000995.1:0-6288 GCF_059503625.1 Skermanella sp. | reverse complement strand
GCCGTCACCCGGTCGCGGACGACGGCCAGACCGTCGGCCCCAGCGCCTGCCGCCGCTGCCGCCTTGCCGACACCTGTCGGCGCCCGGTACTCACCGAATATCTCGCGCAGCACGGCCGACCACTCGCCGGTCGTGACGCCGGCATGGGCGGCACGGATGCTTGGCTCCATGATGTTGCGGCCTTCGCGGGCGGCTGCTCCCAGTTCGGCCAGCGCCGCCTGGACCTCGGCATCGTTGCGGGCGGCACGCCAGGCTTCCAGCCGACCGAGCTGATCGGCCTCCGCCTGCGGATCGGCGGCCAGGAACCCGCCATCATCGCCGGCTGTCAGTGGCGATGGGGCCGATTCGGTGAACTTGTTGACGCCGACGACGATCTGCTCGCCCGACTCGATGGCGGAGAGCCGCTTCGAGTTCGATTCGACAAGCCGCTGCTTCATATAAGAGGACTCGACCGCCGCGATGGCGCCGCCCATGGCGTCGATTCGCGCCAGTTCCTCCAGCGCCTCGGCCATCAGTTCCTCGACCTTGCCATCGATCACGTGGCTGCCGTTGAACAGGTCGCCGTATTCCAGCAAGTCCGTCTCGAACGCGACGATCTGCTGAAGGCGCAGGCTCCATTGCTGGTCCCACGGACGCGGCAATCCCAGCGCCTCGTTCCAGGCGGGAAGCTGGACCGCGCGGGCGCGGGCGTCCTTGGACAGGACGACGGCCAGCATCTCGATCAGGATGCGGTAGACGTTGTTCTCGGGCTGTGGCTCGGTCAGGCCCAGGCTGTTGACCTGGACGCCATAGCGGAAGCGGCGGAACTGCTCGTCCTGGATGCCGTAGCGGTCGCGGGTGATCTCTTCCCACAGGCGGGCGAACGCCCGCATCTTGCACAGCTCGGTGATGAACCGGATGCCGGCATTGACGAAGAAGCTGATTCGGCCGACCACCTGCGGAAAATCTTCCGGCGGGACCTGTCCCGCCTCCTTCACCGCGTCGAGCACGGCGATCGCGGTCGCCAGCGCATAGGCCAGTTCCTGGACCGGCGTCGCTCCCGCTTCCTGGAGGTGGTAGGAGCAGACGTTCATCGGGTTCCACTTCGGCACTTCGCGATAGGTGAACGCGATCATGTCGGTGGTCAGGCGCATCGACGGAGCCGGCGGGAAGATGTAGGTGCCCCGGCTGAGGTATTCCTTGATGATGTCGTTCTGCGTCGTCCCGGAAAGCTGGGCGCGGCTGGCGCCCTGCTGCTCGGCGGCGGCGATGTAGAGCGCCAGCAGCCACGGAGCCGTGGCGTTGATCGTCATCGACGTGTTCATCTCGCCCAGCGGGATGCCGTCGAACAGGGTCTTCATGTCGCCGAGATGGCAGACGGGAACGCCCACCTTGCCGACTTCGCCCTTCGCCAGGGGGTGGTCGCTGTCGTAGCCGGTCTGTGTCGGCAGGTCGAAAGCGACGGAAAGCCCCGTCTGGCCCCGCTTCAGATTGGTGCGGTACAGCGCGTTGGAGGCGGCCGCCGTCGAATGGCCGGAATATGTCCGGATCAGCCAGGGCTTGTCGCGATGTCCAGTCATTACTGCGCTATCCCCTTCATGCTCGGTTCGTAAGCCCGATCAACCGCATCGCCGCATATCAGCCGGCCAATGCAACTACGCCATCATTCCGGTACGCTACCGGGCAAGCAGGCCCATTTCCATTGCAATGCACCATATTTCGGTCTCCGGACGGATCGTTCTTAAGACCAATGGACATTTCATGAGGCCGGAGTCGACCTGCCCTAAGCCGAACCGGACTGATAGTTTCGTGAAGCCGGGCGGCTAGTGAAACAATTTACCGTATTGTGCGTTGCATCGGAAGGATTATCCTGCTTAGATCGCGGAAACGCCAAGAACCACAGGCTTTTCAATCCTGGCCGTTTCCGACGGCGACGCAAGTGCAGCAAACGTCGGGACGACCGTTACCCAAGCATTCTGCGGCAAAAAGTTTCGAGGAATAAGGCATGTCCGAGGCAGCGAACGTCATAACCCGGCCGGCCGGTCCGGCAGTCAAGGACCTCTACGATGTGGGCGAGATCCCGCCGCTGGGCCATGTGCCGGCGAAGATGCACGCCTGGGCCATTCGGCGCGAGCGCCATGGCGAACCAGAACAGGCCATGCAGCTCGAAGTCGTTCCGACTCCGGAAGTCGGACAGGACGAGGTCCTGATCCTCGTCATGGCGGCGGGCGTCAACTACAACGGCATCTGGGCCGGTCTAGGCAAGCCGATCTCCCCGTTCGACGTCCACAAGGCCGAGTACCACATCGCCGGCTCCGATGCGTCGGGCATCGTCTGGGCGGTCGGTTCCAAGGTCAAGCGCTTCAAGGTCGGCGACGAAGTCGTGGTCCACTGTAACCAGGACGACGGCGACGACGAGGAGTGCAACGGCGGCGATCCGATGTTCTCGACCTCCCAGCGCATCTGGGGCTACGAGACTCCGGACGGCTCCTTCGCCCAGTTCTGCCGCGTCCAGGCCCGTCAGCTCATGCACCGGCCGCTTCACCTGACCTGGGAAGAGAGCGCCTGCTACACTTTGACGCTGGCGACCGCCTACCGCATGCTGTTCGGGCACCGCCCGCACATCCTGCGGCCCGGCCACAACGTCCTGGTCTGGGGCGCATCGGGCGGTCTCGGGTCGATGGCGATCCAGCTCATCGCCACGGCGGGCGCCAACGCGATCGGCGTCATCTCGGACGAGACGAAGCGCGACTTCGTGCTGTCGCTGGGCGCCAAGGGCGTGCTGAACCGCAAGGACTTCGACTGCTGGGGCCAATTGCCCGACGTCGACGACAGCGCCGCCTATGCCGAGTACATGAAGCGGGTCCGCCCCTTCGGCAAGGCGATCTGGGACATCACCGGCAAGGGCAACGACGTCGATTTCGTGTTCGAGCATCCGGGCGAGCAGACCTTCCCGGTCTCCTGCTTCGTCGTGAAGCGCGGCGGCATGGTCGTGTTCTGCGCCGGCACGTCGGGCTTCAACCTGACCTTCGACGCCCGCTTCGTGTGGATGCGCCAGAAGCGAATCCAGGGAAGCCACTTCGCCAACCTGCTTCAGGCCAGCCAAGCCAACCAGCTCGTGATCGAGCGCCGGCTGGACCCCTGCATGTCGGAGGTCTTCTCCTGGGCCGACATCCCGCGCGCCCATACCAAGATGCTCCGCAACGAGCACAAGCCCGGCAACATGGCCGTGCTGGTGAACGCCACGCGGCCGGGTCTGCGGACGCTGGAAGACGTGGTCGAGGCGTAGACGGCCGACCGACCGATGGGGCCGGCGGAAGGAATGCCTTCCGCCGGCCTTCTTTCAAACCGGCACCTCGTTCGACTTCGCCACATCGCCGTACCAGTAGTAGCTTGCCTTCGGCCGGCGCTGCATGGTTTCGCGGTCCACCTGCACCAAGCCGAAATGCTGGGTATAGCCGAACCCCCATTCGAAGTTGTCGAGCAGGGTCCAGACGAAATAGCCCTTCAGGTTGGCGCCGTCCTTGATGGCGCGGTGACAGGCCAGCAGGTGGTCGCGGATGTAGAAGATCCTGCCGCCGTCCTCCGCCTTGCCGGTCGGGCCGACCCAGTCGCCGTATGAAGCGCCGTTCTCGGTCACGTAGACGGGGATGTTGCCGTAGTTGTCGCGGAAGTCGATGAGCTGTTCGTAAAGCCCCTCCGGTTCGACCGGCCACCCCATGTCGGTGTATTTGGTCCCCTCCGGCGACGGCCCGAAATTGGTGCCGAACAACCCGCCGGGATCGGTCACCTGATGCATGCGGCTATAATAGTTGAGCCCCAGGAAATCGACCGGCTGGCGAATCGCCTCCATGTCGCCTTGCTTGATCAGCGGCTTGAAGTCGGCGATCAAGCTGTCGGGGTACTGCCCCTTGAAAAGCGGGCCCAGACACGACCTGTTCCACACCGCGTCCCACTGCGCCGCCGCGTGACGGTTGGCATCGTTGCCGGGAGACGGCTTGACCGGCTGGACGCTGAGCACGGTGCCGAGCTTCCAGTCCTTGGCTCCCACAGCCCGGAGTGCCGAGAGCGCCCGCCCCTGGGCAAGGTTCTGGTGGTGGATCGCGGCGCAGAAATTCTCTCGTCCCCGGAGATCGGGAGCGTGGCCGCCGACGCCATGCCCGAAGATCGCGACGACGGAAGGCTCGTTCAGCATCACCCAGTTCTTGGCACGGTCGCCGATCCGCCCGGCGACGATCAGCGCGTAATCGGCGAACCAGTCCGCGATATCGCGGTTGGTCCAGCCGCCGCGATCCTGAAGCGCCTGCGGCAGGTCCCAGTGATACAGGCAGGGCCACGGCTCTATGCCGCGGCGGAGCAGCGCATCGACCAGACGGTCGTAGAAGTCGAGTCCCTTGGCATTCGCCGGCCCTGTCCCGGTCGGCTGGATTCGCGGCCACGCCAAGGAAAATCTGTAGGCCTTCAACCCGGCGTCGGCCATCAGCGTCACGTCTTCAAGGTAACGATTGTAGTGGTCGGCGGCGACATCGCCGGTATCGTTGTTGAGCACCTTGCCGGGCGTATGGCTCAGCGTATCCCAGATGCTCGGCCCCCGGCCGTCGGCGTTGGCAGCGCCTTCGATCTGGTAGGACGACGTCGACGTACCCCACAGGAAGCCCTCGGGAAAGCGCAACCGCTGCTGGGCCGATGCGGGAGACGTCAGGCGTCCGCCGCCGGCTGCCAAGCTGCCACCGATCAGCGCGGTCGCGGCGGCGGCTCCCAGGAACTCCCGGCGGCCGATCGATTGGGCTCCCTGCTCATTCGCGATCATTGCTTGATTGGCTCCCGTATCGTTCCATTGTTTCATTGACGCAGTGCACACTATCCCGCATTTTGCGGGGCAGCATTTTTGACCCGGCCCGGATTTAGTATACGGAGTTCCTTATGACCAGCGTTGCCGTCCAGCTCGATTCTCCCACAGCCGCCAATCCGGTCCTCGACGGCTTGCTGCCGCTCTGCGCCGAAGCGCTGCCTGCGGCGGAACGGCTGCTCGAAGCCGCACGGACCTCCGTGCTGGCGATCGTGGCCCCCGCCGGAGGCAAGATCGACGCCGATCTGCTGGAAGCGAACCAGACCGCCGCCCATGGTTATGCCTGGATGGCGACATATGTCGAGGGCCTTCGGCAGATCCTGGGCTGGGCCAGCCGGCTCGAAGCGTCCGGCGAACTGACCGAACTGGAAAGCCTGATCCTTCAGGCCGCCTTCGGCGAATATCTGGCGCAGCTGACCGGCGGCATCCCGCTCAGTCAGGTGGAGATCGTCCGTCCAGGCGACCTCGGCATTCCGGCGGAGGCTCTGGCAGCCTACCGCACCCCGGCGGTGACGACGCTGATCGACAAGGGCGCTGCCGCACCCGTGCGCCTGCGGATCGCGGAGCTTGTCTCCGACCATCACAACTTCGGCAAGCTGGCCCTGGAAGACGAGACGCTGGACATGGTCCGCGACCAGTTCAGCCGGTTCGCGCAGGACGTGGTCGTGCCCAATGCCCATGACTGGCATATGCGCGACGTGCTGATCCCGCTTGAAGTGGTCGAGCAGATGGCCGAACTGGGCGTGTTCGGCCTGACCGTGCCGGAGGAGTTCGGCGGTCTTGGCATGGGCAAGACGTCGATGTGCGTCGTATCGGAGGTGCTGAGCCAGGCCTATATCGGCGTCGGCTCGCTCGGCACCCGGTCGGAGATCGCGGCGGAGCTGATCCGTTTGGGCGGCACGCAGGAGCAGAAGGAGAAGTGGCTGCCCCTGCTTGCCAGCGGCGAGATCCTGCCGACCGCCGTCTTCACCGAACCCAACACCGGCTCCGACCTGGGATCGCTGCGCACCCGCGCCGTCCGCGACGGCGACGTCTATAAGGTGACCGGCAACAAGACCTGGATCACCCACGCGTCGCGTAGCGACCTGATGACGCTGCTGGTCCGGACCGACCCGAACACGACCGACTATCGCGGCCTGTCCATGCTGCTGGCGGAAAAGCCGCGCGGCACTGTGGAGGAGCCCTTCCCCGCCACCGGCATGACCGGCGGCGAGATCGAAGTGCTGGGCTATCGCGGCATGAAGGAATACGAGATCGGATTCGACGAGTTCGAGGTCCCGGTCGCCAACCTGCTGGGCGGGGTCGAGGGCCAGGGCTTCAAGCAGCTGATGGAGACGTTCGAGAGCGCCCGCATCCAGACGGCGGCGCGCGCCACCGGCGTCGCCCAGAACGCGCTGGAACTGGGCCTGAAATATGCCCAGGACCGTGTCCAGTTCGGCAAGGCGCTGATCAACTTCCCG
>NZ_JCACHA010000994.1:1777-6292 GCF_059503625.1 Skermanella sp. | reverse complement strand
TCGCGATCCAGGCCGGGAACAGGAACCGGGCGACACAGCATCAGCTGGCCGGCTCGGCGGGCAACGTGGCGCTGTCGCTCCAGACCGGCAGGCTGAACACGGTCAAGCAGACCCAGGGCGCCGAAGGCGTCGCCGTCGATACCTTCAGGCCGTCCGACCGGTCCGGTCCGGTTAAGACCCGCTCCACCTTCGACATCGCCAGCGTCTCGTCTGCGGCGGTCGCCGTCCAGGCCGGCGTGCGCAACATGGCGACGCAGACCCAGATCGGCGCCGACAACCTCGCCGCTTCGGTCCAGGTCGGCAAGGACAACTACGTCCTCCAGACCCAGGGCACCATCGGGGAAACGACCACTCCCTACACCAATGCCGCCGGACGCGGCACCATCCGGTCCGACGAACCCAACTACAGCATCGGCTCCTTCGCGGGCGTCGTCCAGGTCGGCGATTGGCACGGAGCGACCCAGAAGCAATCCGGTGTCGGCCACACGGCCATGGTGCTTCAGGTCGGTTCCGACGACGGCTCCTATCAGACGCAGACCGGCTTCGGACAGGAAGCCCTGTCGATCCAGATCGGCGCCGCCAACCGCTCCACCCAGACCCAGTCGGGTTTGGTCAACGCAGGCGCCGTCGTCCAGGCCGGCGTCGGCAACTACGCCTACCAGACGCAGAAGTAAGCGGTCCGGCCGCTCCTCTCCTTCCAGCACCAGAGCACGAGAAGCCTCATCATGCGCACTTCCCTGATACTCTCCGTCGTCGCCACCCTGCTGTCCCTCTCCTCTCCCGCCACCGCGGGAGAGGGCGACATCCTCCTGGCCGGCATCGGAAGTCAGGAAGGAGCGGCGCTGTCCGGTGAGGCTTCCGTCCTTCAGGCCGGCATAGCGGGCGAGAGGCGGAGCGAGCCGGCCGCAGGCGGCCGAACGGTCGCCCATGCGTTCCAGGCCGGTCAGGCCAACGCGACGCTGATCGAGCAGAGCGGCGGCACCAACGGCACCGCCATTGCCCAGCTTGGCAAGGGAAACCTGGCGATCGCCAGCCAGACCGGCGCCTACAACGACGCAAGCCTGACCCAGACCGGCAACGATCTGGTGATCGTTTCCCAGAAGGGGGTCGGACTTACGCTGACGGCCGATCAGATCCCGGACTATCCGGCGCTGGTAATCCAGCAGGGCGTCGGCAGCCGGTCCGTCACTAAGGTTGTTCCTCTTTCGAGACGTTGACCCTGAAACCTAGGATACCGGTTTATGCGGAACGTCAGGCGCAGAGTCGCTGTTGATTTTGTCAACAGAGGCAAAACCGTGTGGTCGTGACCGATGAGCGAGAATGACAAGACCCAGCCGAGCTGCGACGATGCCGCATCCGATAACCTGAGCGCGGACGCGCTGGAACAGACGATGGAAGAAGTCGTCGAAACCCTGGCCCTGACCCACCAGGCCGCGGGCTTCTTCCAGAAGGGCAACCGCTCCCCGCGCGAAAAGGCGCGGTCCGAGCAGGTCCGCCAGACCGCGGAAGCCATGCTGAACGCCGCCGCCGATCAAGCCGGCGGCGGGTGCAAGCAGCAGGAGGACAGCATCAGCCTAGACGACCCGCGAATCGTCCACTGACCACTCTGAACGTCCAGGCCCGATCATCCAGTCCCCCGGCATCTCGACCGGCGTTACTCTTCGCCGCTCTCCAGATCGCCCAGTCCATAGCGACGGAGCTTGACGTACAGGCTCTGCCGGCTCAGTCCCAGGATCTCAGCGGCGGAAGCCCGGTTGTCGCTGGTGATTTCCAGAGCTGCCTCGATGCACAGCCGCTCGATCACATCCGTGGTCTCGCGCACGAGATCCTTCAGCGGCACCCGCCCGACCAGCTCCGTCAGCTGCTCGACGGCACGTGGCAATTCCTTCTTGCGGGAGTCGGCGGTCAGCCGGCGGCCGACGTCGCGGATCGAGAAGCCGAAGCCAGGACCGTCGCCGCCCGGCACGGAAGCCGCCGACACTTCGATTTCCGCCATGGCGCCGTACTCGCCGCGCAACGTCGCGGCGTATAGCCTGACCGAGCCGTGCTGCCGCAGGTTGGCAAGGAGCACGCCCAGATCGACACCCGGCCGCCCGAGCCAGCGCTCCAGCGACTGGCCCCGGGCCTGATCCTCCGCCGCCAGTTGGGCAAGGTCCAGGAAAGCGGAATTGGCGGCGAGCACGCGTCCCTCGGCATCGGTGATCACGAAACCGTCGGGCATGTTCTCGACGATCTGGAACTGGCTCGGCTGCGTCTCCGGCTGGCGGGCCTGCTCGGCGCTCAGCGGCATCAGACGCACCAGGAACAGCGAGGCGTTGTCCTGACGGAACAGCGATGCAGTGATCCGGAGATCGCGTCCCAGCGTGGAGCGGACGCGTCCTTCGTCCTCGCGTCCCGTCGCCCGTACGCCCGCCAGCAGCAACTGTACCGCCGGGGCGTCGGCGGCATCCAGCGTGTCGGACAGGGACCGGCCCACGGCGCCGCCGGCCGCCACGCCGAATCCCAGCAGCGCATCCGCCGCGGGGTTGGATTCCAGGACCTTGTGGGTCGCGGCGTCGGCGATCAGGATCGCCTCCGGCGTCATCTGGAACAGCAGGCGATAGCGCATCTCGACATGACGCAGGCGGGCGTAGTCGCGCTCCATCGACTGCTGCGCTTCGACCAGCCGTTGCTGAAGGGCGGCGGACGGCCGCAGGTCGCGCCCGACGGCGACCATCCTGCCTTCGGCGCCGATCTGGACGACCGAATATTGGATCGGGATGTCGGCACTGCGCGGCAAGGGATGGTTGACGTGCCTCCAGCGGGGCGGAATGCCGGCGCGCGCCTCGCTCAGCATGCTGTCGATCTTGATCCGGCTTTCGACCGTCACCGTTTCCATCCACGGACGGCCGATCCATTGATCCGACCATTCGCGCGGCAGGTCGTCGTTGCCGAAGGTCAGGTCGCGGATGACACCCTTGTCATCCATGACGATCGCAATATCTCCGGCAGACGCTACCAAAGCCGCTACGGCCTCGGCGTCAAGGTTCTCAAACGACTCCTTTGGAGCTTTGAAATGCTTCACGGGAGGGGAGACCTTCGAGCCCGAAGGATGGAAGTCGGCGCCCGCAGGTCTGAGGCCGGTCTTGCTGCCAAGAGGTCCGGCGAGTTCGGCTGACGCCTTAGGTCTCACCATTAGAACATCCTGCAAAATTTTGTCAAGCCGACTTGACGTATATCGAGATTGACAGTCGCCACTTCAATGCCGCCTTTTCCCTGAGCACAAAAAAAATCGGGTGGACCCCACCCGTTCAACGTCCAAAGGCCTTGACAGTTTCAGCTTTGTTTCGAGATCAACGCAAGAAGATTTTCAGCCTGTACCGGAGCTTGCCGGCCATCGATCGCCGTCGCATCCGCTCCGACAAGCGTTACCATTTCAGGATGTTCGACGAAGACGGGTCCCCCGACCAGGATGCCGACGGACTGGTTGCGCGACGCTCGGCGGATCAGGCGGATGGTCGCAACCAGTGTGTCCAACTGTACGTCACAGCTAACTGACAGACCAACCACGGCAAACCACTGGCTGCGCACGGTTCGGATCAGTTCATCGCGGGAGACGGGGGCTCCGGTGACGACATCCCAGCGCGCCCGGCGGAAGAATTCAGCCACCATCGATACGCCGAAGGTATGCTGCCCGCCCGGCACGCTCATCAGCAGCGCACGGCGGCCGTCGTCGCGGGTTGACGCCTCGTTCAGGAACGCCGGACTGAAGTCGTGCAGAACTTGTTGCAGATGACACAATCCAATCGTGACATCGGCGAAGTGAAGCGTATCGTTCGTCCAGAGATCGCCGAGATGGCGTGCGGTCGGAGCAAGCAAGTCCAGGTAGAGGGACTCGAGCGGCACGCCGCTCGTCCGCAGCCCATCGACGAAAGATGCCGCAATCTGGAACCGGTCGTTCACCAGCAGGTCGGCAAGCTCCAGCACATCTTCAGGTTGCTGAACATAGCTTGCACCTTCCCCGACGATAAGTGGGACTTCGGCCAGCGCACCTGGAGGCAGCTCGCCAAGTCCCGGATATACCCCCGAAGATGAACGACGGGCAAGAATAAGGCGGGGAACGATCTCCGCCTCGACTGTGTCAATCAAACCGGCCAATAGCTGGCCAGGATGGCCGCGCCTCGTGACGACCCGAGGATCGACAACTGTGCTCTCCGTTACCGGTGCACGTTCGACCTCTTCCCAGGCCCTCCCTGAAACGACCCGTTCAAGCGAGTCATTCATTTTTTGCTCCCTGAGGATAGGGTGAGCCTACCCTCATGCTTAATAAGCCTCAACCACAAATCAGGGGAGGTTTACTATGCTCCGAATAGGTCACATGGACATGCCTCCCCGATCGATTTTGCATTGCCCCTCCAGATGCCGATAGCAAGCCTCAGCCCCAAAAAACTGTCAATCAAAATTGACGTCCAAAGCTATTGACGGTTGTTCGCCGAGGGTTTAGCGTTCTCCTCAACAAGGGATCGGGAAAGGGCG
>NZ_JCACHA010000994.1:0-1767 GCF_059503625.1 Skermanella sp. | reverse complement strand
GGGCGCCGAAGCGCGGTTGGGGTTCCAGCCGCCGCACCCGGCAACCCACCGCATCCCAGGGAGGACGTGAATGAAACAGGGTCGGAACCCGCCACTTTATACGCCGGAACAACGGAAACGCCGCAACCAGTCGCCCTGGACACTTGTTCAAGGCATCCTGGCCCCCATCCAATTCGTCGTTTTCCTTGCCAGCCTGTGCCTGGTGCTCCGGTATCTGGCGACCGGCGAAGGGTTGGGCATCGCCACCGCCTCCGTCGTGGTCAAGACGCTGACGCTCTACGCGATCATGATCACCGGCTGCATCTGGGAGAAGGTGGTCTTCGGCCGCTACCTGTTCGCCCCCGCCTTCTACTGGGAAGACGTGTTCAGCATGCTGGTGCTGGCGCTGCATACCGCATATCTGGCGGCGGTGGCCTTCGATTTGCTCGGTGCTCAGGGGCAGATGATCCTGGCGCTCGCGGCCTATGCCACCTACGTCATCAACGCCACCCAGTTCATCCTGAAGCTGCGCGCCGCCCGGCGCGGCGACAACGGCGCTCATGCCGTCGCCCCTTCGAACGCGCTGGAGGGGGCACGATGACCGCGCTTCCGAACCCTCCGGTCCTTCAAGAGCGCGGCCAGCGCGAAGTCTTCTGCGGCCTGACCGGCATCATCTGGCTCCACCGCAAGATCCAGGACGCGTTCTTTCTGGTGGTCGGCTCCCGCACCTGCGCCCACCTGATCCAGTCGGCCGCCGGCGTCATGATCTTCGCCGAGCCGCGCTTCGCCACCGCCATCATCGAGGAACGCGATCTGGCCGGGATGGCCGACATGAACGAGGAGTTGGACAAGGCAGTCACCAGGCTGCTGGAACGCCGCCCCGATATCCGCCTGCTGTTCCTGGTCGGCTCCTGCCCGTCGGAAGTGATCAAGCTGGACCTTTCGCGGGCAGCCCTCCGCCTGTCCCGCGACCACAGCCCGCGCGTCCGCATACTCAGCTATTCCGGCAGCGGGATCGAGACGACCTTTACCCAGGGCGAAGACGCCTGCCTCGCCTCGCTGGTCTCGGAACTTCCCGCGTCGGAAGACCGGTCGCTGCTGGTCGTGGGCGCTCTCGCCGACGTGGTCGAGGACCAGTTCCGGCGGATCTTCGACGATCTGGGCATCGGCCCCGTCCATTTCCTGCCGCCGCGCCGAGCATCCGACCTTCCCGGCATCGGCCCCAGAACCTCGTTCCTGCTGGCGCAACCTTTCCTGGCGGAAACCGCCCGGTTGCTGGAACAGCGCGGCGCCGCCCGCCTGTCCGCCCCCTTCCCGCTCGGCGCCGAAGGCACCACCGCATGGCTCAAAGCCGCGGCGAGTGCCTGGAACGTCGAACCCGAGCGTTTTGAAAGAGTCGTCTCCCCCTGCCGCGAAAGATCGCGGGCCGCGCTTGCCCGATTCCGTTCCGACCTTGCGGGCAAGCGCGTTTTCTTTTTCCCCGACAGCCAGCTCGAAATCCCGATCGCCCGTTTCCTGGCGACCGAACTTTCGATGCGGCTGATCGAAGTCGGCACGCCCTATCTCCACCGCGCCCATCTGGCGGAGGAACTGGCGCTGCTGCCTCCTGGCACACTGCTGAGCGAAGGCCAGCACGTCGAACGCCAGCTCGACCGCTGCCGGGCCGCCCAGCCCGACATCACGGTCTGCGGCCTCGGCCTTGCCAACCCGCTGGAGGCGGAAGGCCTGACGACCAAGTGGTCGATCGAGCTGCTGTTCACTCCTATCCATGGCTACGAGCAGGCCTCC
>NZ_JCACHA010000993.1:0-6301 GCF_059503625.1 Skermanella sp. | reverse complement strand
AAGGGCAAGTCGGCCAAGATCAACGCGGCGGTCGTGCTCAAGACCTGGAAGCAGCTTCCCAAATACTGGGCGACCGCCATCCGCGGCTCGATCGTCGGCTGCTGGATGGGCATCACTCCCGGCGGCGCGACACCCGCCTCCTTCATGAGCTATGGTCTCGCCAAGCGCTTCTCGCGCAATGGCTCCAAGTTCGGCACCGGCGAGATGGAAGGCGTGGTCGCCCCCGAAACCGCCGCCCATGCCGCCGGCACCAGCGCCCTGCTGCCCATGCTCACGCTCGGCATCCCCGGATCGCCGACCGCCGCCGTGCTGCTCGGCGGCTTGCTGATCTGGGGTCTCCAGCCCGGCCCCCTGCTGTTCATCGAACAGAAGGAGTTCGTCTGGGGCCTGATCGCCAGCATGTATCTGGGCAACGTCGTGGGGCTGATCGTCGTGCTGACGACGGTGCCGCTGTTCGCCTCGATCCTCCGCATCCCGTTCAGCATCATCGCCCCGGTCATCATCGTGATCTGCGCCGTCGGCGCCTACACCGTCCACAACGCCTTCCTCGACATCGCCGTGATGCTGGTGTTCGGCGTGCTGGGCTACATCTTCAAGAAGCTCTCATACCCGCTGGCCCCGCTCGTGCTGGCCCTCGTCCTGGGCGACATGGCGGAAAGCTCGTTCCGTCAGGCCATGCTGCTGTCGCAGGGCGACCTCAGCATCTTCTGGTCGAACCCGCTGGTTGGGACCATCGTGACGCTGGCCCTGGCGATGCTGTTCTGGCCGGTCATCTCGCTGGCGATCGGCCGCCTGTGGCCGCGCTCCGGGAGCAAGGCCGCCGTCTCGCTGAAGTAAGGGGGACCCGTGAATGGTTTCCCTGGAACCGACAACCGTAGAACCGATAGCCGTAGAACCGATAGCCGTAGAACCGATAGCCGTAGAACCGACACCCCTGGAACCTGCCCAGCTGAGCTTCAAGATGCAGGCGTATCGAGCCCTCAAGGGCTCGATCATGGAGATGGACATCTACGGCCAGCGGGGAGAGATCCGCATCGACGACCGCGAGGTCTGCCAGATGCTCGGCATCAGCCGGACGCCGGTCCGCGAAGCCCTGATCCTGCTGGAACATGAAGGCTTCGTCCGCACCGTGCCCCGGCACGGCGTGGTCGTCGCCCGCAAGAGCCGGACGCAGATAGCGGACATGATCCTGGTCTGGGCGGCGCTGGAAGGGATGGCGGCAAGGCTGGCCGCCACCCTGGCGGAGGAGAGCGACCTGCTCCAGCTTGCCCAGGGCTTTCCGCCCTCGCTCGCCCATACGCCGGACAGCGCGGCCGGTCTGCACCAGTCGCTCGCCGAGTTGTCCCGCTGCGCGCTGATCGGCAGCCTGACCCGCAACCTCGCCCTCCACATGCGGGCGATCCACCGCATCGAACAGGCGGACGAAACCCAGGCCGCCCAGGCGGTCGAGACGCGGACCGCGGTCGTCGCGGCCCTCACCGCCCGCGACGGCGCGCAGGCGGAAAGCCTGATCCTCAAGCACCACTTCGCCCTCAACCAGTACATCCAGCGCACCTGCGCCTTCCTCGACTAAAAGTTCACGATCGACCCTGAATCGGAGAATAGCGATGCAAGCCAAGGACATCATGAGTTCCCCGGTCGTCACGGTCACCCCGGACGCCTCGGTCGCGGAGGTGGCAGCGCTGCTGCTGGAGAAACGCATCAGCGGCGTCCCCGTCGTCGACTCAACCGGGCAGATCGCCGGCATCATCAGCGAGGGCGACCTGCTGCGCCGGGTCGAAACGGACACCGAACGCCGCCGCCCGCACTGGCTGGAAATGCTGCTGGGCCAGAGCGGCGACGCCGGCAGCTTCATCAAGTCCCACGCCAGCCGCGTCGGCGACGTCATGAGCCACGACGTCATCGCCTCCTACCCGGAAGCATCCCTGCGCGAGATCGCCGAACTGATGGAGCGCCACGGCATCAAGCGCGTCCCCATCGTGGACGGCGGCCGGCTGGTCGGCATCGTCAGCCGCGCCAACCTCGTCCAGGGCCTGCTGGCCGACCGCGCCAAGCCCGCCGCCGGCTCCCCCGGCGACGATCAGATCCGCACCGCGCTGACCGACCTGCTGCGCACCCAGTCCTGGCTCGACCACGACCGCATCAACATCGTCGTCACCGGCGGCACCGTCCAGCTCTGGGGCAGCGTCAGGGACGACGAACAGCGCCGCGCCCTGACCGTGGCCGCCGAATCCGTCGCCGGAGTGAAGGCGGTCGAAGACCACCTGACCGCCAACGTCTTCACCAACGACGCGGGGTAATGATCGGGAAACTCGCGATCATCTCCCTCGCCCGCCGGATGCCACGACCTGCTCGACGGGATCGTTCCAATCGGCCGGCCGGCGGGTTCCCCACATCGCCTCCGAAGCCTAGCAGCACGGCGTGCCGCCAAGGCCACTCAGCGTGGCGTTTCCGTCGGTACCTTCGAGGCTGTCGGGGCCATTGCCGCCGGTCTCGATCTTGCCAATAGTGTCAACCATGACGGCCCAGCTCCTTTGAGTGTCGTGAGTGTGGCCGATTGTGAGCATGCAGGATTGTGCCATGTTCATCGTCGCCCTGCCCCGATCCGCAGTATCTTGTCAGCACCGCTCATGATCTCCGGCCGGTGAGCCACGCTGATGCGCGTCATGCGCAGCTGCCTGAGGCTCGCGTTGATAAGCTTCTCGTTCTCGACGTCGAGATGCGCCGTACCTTCGTCCAGGAACAGGATCTTGGGCTGCCGGTATAAGGCCCTCGCCAGCAGGACGCGCTGCTTCTGGCCGCCCGAAAGCGAACTTCCCATGTCGCCGATCAGGCTGTTGTAGGTCATGGGCATCGCCATGATCTCGTCATGGACCCCGGCCAGCCGCGCGCATTCGACCATCCGGTCCTGATCGAAGGCGCTATCGAAGAAGCAGATGTTGTCGGCGATCGATCCTGACAGCAGCTGGTCCTCCTGCATCACCGCCGCCACGTGCTCGCGGTAGGGCCGCGCCCCAATCGTCGCCATGGGAATGCCATCGATCAGGATTTCGCCGGCGGTCGGCTCGATCAGTCCGAGCATGATCTTGACGAGGGTCGTCTTGCCGCCGCCCGATGGCCCCATGATCGTGACGAACTGCCCAGCCTCGACGACAAGGTTGACGTTCTCGAGGACGAACGGTTCCGTCTCGGCATAGCGGAAGCACAGGTTCCGAAGTTCGATCCTGCCTTCCATCGGACGCGCATAGCTGAGAAGGCGATCGTGCCCCGGCTCGAGCGGCGTCAGCGCGATATCGCCAAGACGCTCGAGGTGCAGGTCGAGGACGCGAAACTCAATGACTTTCTCGATCAGCAGGGCAGCCTTCTCGGTGAAGTTCCGCTTGTAGCTCACCAGCGCGAAGATCATCCCGACCGTCAGATCGCCAGAGAGCGCCAGCCGGGCCGCAAGGTAGATCGTCAGCACGTTCTCCACGCCGAAAACCGCGTCGTTCAGCGTCTTGAAAGTGATTGCGACGCGGCCCATCCGGACGTTGGCGTTGACGAAATCGGCATACCGGTTCATCCACTGGCCTTCGCGCTCGTCCTCGCGATTGAACAGCTTGACGCTTTGGATCGCCCGCATGGTTTCGATAAAAGTCGAATTCTCGTGCGCCCGCGCCTGGATAACGTCTTCGCTGCGGCGGCGAAGCTCCTGGAAAAGGGCGAGCCGCAGGATTGCGTAGAGCACCACCGCCCCGACGACGACGAAACCGATCGGCGGGCTGTATATGAAGATCATCACCAGCGTCGCGACGGCCATCAGGCCGTCGATCACCGCCGTGATCAGCCCCTCGGCGAGCAAGCGGCGGATCGGCTCGATGGAGGTGAAGCGCGACAGGATATCGCCTATGTGGCGCTTCTCGAAATAGGTCAGAGGCAGGCGGATAAGGTGGTGGAACAGGCGAGAGGCCAGTTGCAGGTGCAGCGTGTTCTGCAGGATCAGCAGGATCAGCGAACGCAGCGTGCTCGAAGTAACGGTGATCGCCGTCAGCAGCCCGAAACCGAGTGCCAGAACGACCAGGAGATCGACGTCGCCCTTAGCGACGACCTCGTCGATGACGAGCTGCATATAGAACGGCGCGGCGATGACGAGGATTTCAAGGACGATGGACAGCGCGAAGACTTGCGCCAGCGCATGCCCGGCTCCCTGGATGCCTCCCCAGAAGCTCCAAAGCGGCAACCTCGCCGTCTCGTTCTTGGCAGAGAACTCCGCCGAAGGCGTGAGTTCGAGGGCAACGCCGGTCAGATGCTTGGATGCCTCATCGATCGAGTAGCGCTTTTCTCCCAGTGCTGGGTCGTGCACGACAATCCCGCCAACGGTGACCGCTTTCAGGACTACGAAGTGGCTCATATCCCAGTGCACGATTGCCGGCAGTCGGAGCTGCCGCAAATGGCTCAACTCGAAACGCAACGGACGGCCGGCCAAGTGCAGATGGTTCGCGACCTGGATGAGGGCGCGCAGCGTTGCACCCTTCAGGGAAACCGGATAGCGGCGGCGCAAAGTGTTCAGGTCGATGCGGTGCCCGTGGTAGGAGGCGATCATCGCTAGACACGCCAGTCCGCATTCCGCCGCCTCGGTCTGCTGGATCACTGGAAGACGTTGACGACCCCCTACGTTCAGAAGGCTGCGCAACACAGTCACATCCTGGCGCTGAGCAACGGACTGATCAGCCAGCTCAGCAGCGTGCGGCGGCCAAGGATGATGTCAGCGCGCAGAAGCATATCCGCCTGCAAGGGTATCTTTTGGCCGTAGGCATCGATGTCCGGCCTGTCGAGCGCGACTGTCACCTTGTAGGCAGGCTCGCTCAGCGCCACTGGCGCCGAAAGATCGGTGCCCTTAAGGATCGTCTGCGAGACCCGGATGACCCGCCCGTGATACGTGCCGAAGCTCTGGTATGGGAAAGCGTCGTAGAGTATCCGAACCTCCTGCTCGGGACGGACGAAGCCGATGGCCCTGGTGGGAACGAAAAGCTCCGCCTCCAGGACGCTGTCTGATGGGACGATCTCTAGCTGCAGATGCTTCGGGTCCGCCGAGCGGCCGATAGTGGCTTGAAGTGTGGCGACCCGGCCGGCACTAGGCGCCCGCAGGACGTAAGCGCGACGCCCATTGATCTCGGCGATGCGCTGCTCGGCTTCCGCCAGATCGTTGCGAAGTTCTTGAATCCTCTCCGCCATGACGGTCGGCAGTTGCTCGAGCGCATATCGTGTCTCGGTGAGCCGGTTCCTGTGTTCGGCCAATTGCTGGCCAAGGACGCTCAGGGCCTGCTTGTGTTGCAAATTACTTTCCTGGCGCTCCCGATATTCACTTTCCGACATGTTACGGCGCGCGTTGAGCTTGGCGGCGGCATTGAGGAGATCCTGGGAGATCCCGACTCGGTCCTTCTGGATCGCGATCTGTTCTTCCAGATGGGAGCTCTCCGCTTCTAGACCTTGGATCAAGGCTGCAAGGCGATTGCGTTCCGAAGCCGTCCGATCCTCCTGGGCGGAGATCTGCCGGGCAAGCAGGTCCCTCTGGTGTGCCAGGGTATCCAAAATGGCGGCGTCAACATCTTTACCGTCAGCCGCGATCTGGTCGGTGGCGATTGTCAGTAGCGGCTGGCCTGCTTGAACCTGTTGGCCCTCGTGGACATGAACTGTGCGGATGGTGCCTTGCCGGGGTACGTAGATTTTTGCAGTGCCGGTCGTCGGCGTGAGATATCCCACGACCGTTTCCTTGCGGGCATACTGCGCTATAGAAAGGAAGATGAGGATCAGAAGGATGGCGACGGTAACGAACCACGCCATTACGGTGACCGGTAGGGGCTGTAGCAGAACGACCTCGCCCCATTGCCGGTGATGCTGCTGGAACTCGACCGCTTCCTGTCGAAACAGAGAGGGATGGCGCGTCACTCTGCACCTTCAACGTTGAAGCTCTTTTTAAGAAGCTCTTTTTAAGTTGAACCAACAGCTGCACTCTGCACGCATATTTGGGCTACATCCCTTCCCGGCATAGAGGACCGGGAAGGGATGAGCGGAAGGCTTAAGCGTCGCTGAATTTTTGTTCGATATTCTCGGCCAAAACGTTAGCCGCTACGACGGCGTTGACATCCTCAACGTTGACTTGAGCGTTGACTAGTGAGTCGCGCGCCCTATTCCGTGCGCCAGCCGCAACGAAGTCAAGCTGATCATCGGTCAATTCGACCGGGCTGGTAAGCATTTCGTAAGACATAGCAGTCCGTTGATTTACCCATCTTAGGTTGAGAATACCAAGAGGTAGATCAGC